>JAUZPL010000190.1 GCA_030705955.1 Bacillota bacterium
AAAAGGACAGAAGAGAGTTTTGTACGAACTGTACACTCTTCTACCCTGAGATTGGAGCAAATCCAATCTTTTTTTTTATTTTTTAAACGAGGTGGATCAAATGGAAAAAAGACGTGTAGTGGTTAGTGTTATTGGTAAGGACCAGGTGGGGATTATTTCTAGAGTGACGACAATATTGGCCAATTACAATGCTAATATTCTGGACATTAGCCAAACAATTTTACAAGAATTTTTTACAATGATTATGAGTGTTGACGTGTCTGAGATTACAAATTTAACTTCACTCCACAATGAACTAACGGAAACTGGGGAAGAAATAGGATTAAAAATTAATCTTCAGCTCGAAGAAATTTTTCAAGCTATGCACCGGATTTAATCGAAGGAGCGATACATATGGCGATTGCAATGGACGAAATAGTACAAACGATCAGAATGGTTCAAATGGAAAATTTAGATATTCGTACAGTAACAATGGGGATTAGTCTCCTTGATTGTGCTGATTCTGATTTTCAGAAAATGAATGCCCGAGTTTACACCAAAATCATGTCATACGCAAAAAATTTAAAGGAAGTTGCAGAGGATACCGAAAAAGAATTCGGAATTCCCATTATCAATAAAAGAATTTCCATCTCCCCTATCGCCGAAATCCTTGGAAATGCAACCGTGGAGCAAACTGTTGAACTTGCTAAAACACTTGATCGGGCAGCAACTGAATTGGGAATAGATTTTATTGGTGGATTTTCTGCACTTGTACATAAAGGGGTCGCAAAAGGTGATGAAACTTTACTAAAAGCTCTCCCAGAAGTACTAAGTGTGACAAATCGTGTTTGTTCCTCTATTTCTGTTGCCACTACTAGAACGGGAATTAATATGGAAGCAGTCCGTCAGCTTGGTTTTATTATCAAAGAAGCTGCAGAAAAGACTAAGGACCAAGATGGAATTGCCTGCGCTAAACTTGTTGTTTTTTGCAATCCAGTTGAAGATAATCCTTTTATGGCTGGGGCCTTTCATGGTGCTGGAGAAGGTGAGGTCGTACTAAATGTCGGAGTCAGTGGCCCAGGTGTTGTTCTAAACGCATTGAAACGTCACACTAAAGCAGATCTTGGTGAGGTTTCTGATATTATCAAAAAAACAACATTTAAAATTACTCGGGCGGGCGAGATGATTGGTCGAATGGTAGCTAAAAGACTCGGAATTCCTTTTGGAATAATGGATCTTTCGCTTGCACCAACAAATGCACTTAACGACAGCGTGGCTGAGATTCTTGAAGAGATTGGTCTTGAACGGGTTGGGACACATGGAACAATTGCAGCATTGGCACTTATGAATGATGCTGTTAAAAAAGGTGGTGCCATGGCAAGCTCCTATGTCGGAGGTTTAAGTGGTGCTTTCATCCCAGTAAGTGAAGATAATGGAATGATCCGCGGTGTCCTTGATGGCGCGTTAAGTTTATCGAAACTGGAAGCTATGACATGTGTTTGCTCAGTTGGCCTTGATATGATTGCTCTCACAGGTGACGTATCCCCTGCAACCCTGTCAGCAATTATTGCAGACGAAGCTGCCATTGGAATGATTAATAAAAAAACTACCGCTGTTAGGGTTATTCCGGTCCCAGGAAAAAAAGAAGGAGAAATGGTTGAATTTGGTGGACTGCTGGGCCGGGCTCCGGTTATGGGCGTAAACCCGTATAGTTCTGAAAAAATGATCAATCGCGGTGGCAGAATTCCCGCCCCATTGCAGGCATTAATTAATTAACAGGAAAGACTTTCATCCAATGGGTGTTTCAGTCAAACTCTATCAAGTCATCATATCATATTAGATATGATGACATGGTGCGCATCCAACATTTATTTAATTCTTTCTTCAATATCTTAATTTACATAAAACCTTATTAGGGAGGAAATAATTCACTCTAAGAGGTGCATTTAAATGAAAAAAAAAACTACAGATAAAACTTTTTTATTTTTAGCAATTATTATAACAACAATATTTTTAATTAAATTTACACCAAAAAATAAAGTTCGAGAGGCACATGTTTCATTTTTATTTAAACAATTAATCACCTGGATTTTTGGTTTGCTTGTGGTTGAAAAAAAGCTAATTTCCTATCCAACCCGCATCTTCTTTAAAAACGTGAATAAAACCAGTTTTGTATTTGAATATTATATCTATCCTGCACTAAGTTCATTATTTAATGTCCATTTCCCAGAAAAAAGCAACATTTTAATTAAATTTTCGCATTATTTTTTCTTTACTGCCATTATTATTATTTTTGAAGTGCTTGCTGTTAAATATACTGGCTTAATACATTACAAAAAATGGAAATGGCAGTGGAGCTTTATTTCAATCTGGATTTCTTATTACGTTTCACGTCTATATTTCAGATGGTTTTTCAAGATAACTCCAAATAATCATAATTATTGATCAGAATTTATTTTTGCGATCCTTATTTACCTTTTACCCCTCGTACATTGACAAACTACTATTTCTCAATATACTTTTAACCAATAGGCAAGTAAATTTTTGGGGAGTAAAAAAATAAGGAGAAAAAATGAAAAAAAAATTCATTACATATGGGACGATTTTGATAATATTGTCCCTTTTATTATTCGGTACATATAAACTAATGAATTCAAGGACATTTCAGTTATTTGGAGGCATAACTAACGAAGTACAAACAAATAAAAAGATTGTTGCTCTAACTTTCGATGATGGTCCAACTAAAAATGTTGATCAAATATTGCCCCTATTAAATAAATATCACGCAAAAGCTACCTTTTTCTTAATTGGTAAGGAGTTGGAGAAAGATCAAAATGAGGGTAAAAAAATTGTAGCTGCAGGACATCAAATAGGAAATCATACGTACTCCCACAATCGGATGATTTTTAAGAGGTATTCCTATATAAAGAGTGAAATTGATAAAACAAATGAATTGATTCGAAAAACAGGGTATAAAGGTGAAATTGATTTTCGTCCACCCAATGGGAAAAAGCTTGTTGCACTTCCTTATTATTTAAATAAAATTCATATGGATACGATCACATGGACCCTTGAGCCGGATACTTACTTTACAAAAGTTTCAGATAAAGTAAATTATGTTAAGAAAAATGTCAAACCAGGATCGATTATATTATTGCACCCCATGTATGATCATACAGGCAATGAACTCAAAACCATTGATGGTATTTTAGATTCTTTATCAAAAAAAGGTTATAAATTTGTCACTGTAACTAAGTTGCAAAATAGGTAACAAATGATTAAATGATCCCCCGTTGCATGGGTATTTGGGGGATCTTTTATTTACTTTTTTGACAATGCAACAAGCTTGGTAGTTGTTTTCCAATTACGAATTGTGACGGGAATACCTAACTTTTGTATTTGAATGGCTAGCTTGGAATTCCGTATACTTTGCCTTAAATAAAGGTAAATTTCTTTCCCTTCTGAAAAGTACTCATCAATGTCTTGATTAAATTTTTCTAAAGAACTTTTCCCTTCCTCTGAGAGCGATTCAGCCAAAAATGCTATACTCAAGCTCTCACCCTCCGAAAAGGTTTCTTCAGAATAAGGACATTTCTTCGTAATCTCCTCGAATTCTAATGCCGTACGTAAAATTACGAATGTTGAAATCCCAAATGTATTTTTGATCCCCTCTTCAATTCTCTCGGATAGCTGTGATGGTTTCTCTTCTGACTCAAATATAACATTACCGCTTTGAATATAGGTTTGAACCCTTTTTAAACCCATTGTTTCCAATAGTTGCTTCAATTCTGCCATTTTCATTTTGTTATGGCCGCCAACGTTAATTCCCCTGAGCAAAGCAATATATGTTGTCAAATCTGCACAACTCCTTAATCTACTTTAACATTAAAACATTTCCA
>JAUZPL010000191.1 GCA_030705955.1 Bacillota bacterium
CGAAAATATTTTTTATGAAGGCGATTTTGAGCTTTCCATGATATCATTTGTACATTGGGCAACTGTCCTTCTAGTCTTTTCTTTAAATCTCCCTTTATAGCAGGCGGAAATCGATAACTCCAGGCTGCTTCTACAAGCAACCGACGAACATGACGATTGCCTGTTTTGGTAATATTACCTTGCCTTCTGATTTCACCACTAGAACTTTCACTTGGAATTAACCCAACGTAAGACATTAATTTTTTGGGAGAAGCAAATCTTTTAAATGATCCGATCTCAGCCACAAGACTAGTAGCTGTAATCGTAGCTATTCCCCTTAATGATTGTAGTGCTTGAATCATTGGAGCATGGTAACCTTCGGTTGATTGTAATTTTATTTCTTCCTCTAATCGTTTTACCCTTTGTTCAATTTCTTGTAGATGGTACAGATACTCTTGAAAAACTACTTTGGATGCAGAACGTTCAAACTTTAGAGTATTTAACCATTCACGATATCTACGGGTCCACTTTTTTCCTTTGAAAGGAGGGTGAACGTCATTGCGTAAAAGGAATTTCGATAATCGATGTTTGGCTCTTAATTCATCTTCTTTGGCATCTTCACGAGCCCGAACTAAATCCCGAAGGGCTTCGTCATCTTCTGTTGGCACATAAACAGGAGTTAATTCGCCGGAGCGAAATAACTTTGCTAGTTTAATCGAATCCCTACGGTCAGTTTTAATGCGTTCACCTGGTTTCTTAGGGATTAAAGATGGGGCAATCACTTCACATTCGATTCCTATGCTAAGAAAAAGACGATATAAACCGTAGCCAGTTGGACCAGCTTCATAACACACTCGAAGATTCTCTTTTTTTCCAAGATTTTTTACTAACTTTCTAATGGATTCTGGAGTATTAGGAATCATTCCCCAATACCTTGGTTCATCACGACCTTCATCTGCAATGGCAACTGCAATTTTTTCTTTTGAAACGTCTAAACCTACATATTTTATGGTATCCTTCATAATAGCTAGCTCCTTCCGTAATGTAGCTCTGATTTGGTTTGTTTTTTTCCAGTAAACAGTGTAACCAAATTAACCTACGGTGTTACGAGTAAGGAGCTAGTTTCGTTCATGATAACTAATGGTCAGGTTACTTGAAGAAGGAGTATCAATATTTAGAACAAAATAAGGGTAAATTAAACAAAAAATGTTAGAGGTGCAATATGAAACGCTTTATTTTAAGCATATTTATCATCTCAATTTTTTGTATTTATCCTTTACCATCAAAGGCGGCAACCTTCCCTTGTAGTATGGTCTTGGAACCAACTGATAAAAAACTTGAAAATTCAAAGGGCACTGCATTGATTTACAAAGTACGATTGCGACCAGCCAGTTTTGCAAGAACTAATATAAGTATTCTTGGAGTTCACCTTCCTAAGCCCTCCTCTTATGGCAATTACGACAGTTATGAGGGATTCGCTTTTATACCAAGTGAAATTAGTTGGCGTTTCAGACTTTACCCTACTCCAGAAATAGATAGTCCGACTTGGGCAGGGAGATTTGATGAAATAACAGCAAAGATGGAAAATGTAAAAGTGCAGGTACGTCTTTCTAACTCAAAGAATGAAAAATTAGGACCACCAATATTAAAAAGTAATATCAATAAGTGTAAGTGAATTAAGTTTCATTACTTCTACAATGATGTTAAAGATGGGATGGCTGTGGCGGTCCCGTTTTTTATTGTACTAACTAGGAAGATTAGCTGAAAAAATATTTGTTAAAAAAAGGTATTTTTATTGTTTGTATAGAATATTTAAACAGGAACAATTAGGAAGGATTTATATGTTAAACATTATTTTGGATACTCGCTCGGAGGCACTTACTTTTTAATTAAAGGATGGGGATTACTATAAACATTTCAATGGTTGACGTAAAAGTTTCTAATAATGAAATTGACTTGAATGAACGTGAAAAGAAGATTCTTGAAGTTTTTTTATTAAATTTATGTGCTCAGGCAAATGCTCAAGCCACGTCTAATAATATGGCGTTTAATCCATTGGCAAAAGAGAAACAAGATATATTGCACTTCCAATTTGCTTTGCATTCTTCCATTCCTACTGAGAAATACGGAGAGTTTAAAGAAGGAATGGATAGAAGAATTAAGTCAGCTCTAAAAATGTGTGAACTTCCTGAATGCGACATTTCTTATAAAGAAAACTCTTATTTAAATACAAATAGCTAAAAAGAAATTAAAAGGAGATGCAAGTGTATCTCCTTTTTTAGTTAACCAAGTAGGTTTGTTGTTGGGATGTAAAAGCAATAAAGCTTGTGAAGAAATATACTTAGACAAACGGGTTGCTTTATTAAAACGTCTTCGGAAATAATCGACGTATTTTTTGTTTCAACGGGTTTATAACTCAAAGAAAAGTTAAATGTGAGGTGTGAAAGAATATGAAACTTATTTCTATAAAAGAGAATCCTAAATTTATGGATAGGGCAATAAGATATTTTCAAAGTAAATGGGCAAGCGAACAAAGTATGATGGTATATGAGGACTGTTTAACACATTGTACAAACCTATCCAATCCATTGCCACAATGGTATTTGCTGCTGGACGATGATAAAATAATTGGCTGTGCGGGTCTTATTACAA
Source organism: Bacillota bacterium (assembly GCA_030705955.1). GTDB lineage: Bacteria > Bacillota > Bacilli > Bacillales > Cytobacillaceae > JAUZPL01. Next base: position 2,632 of record JAUZPL010000191.1, read on the forward strand.
ATGATTTTATTAGCCGAATGGACTTGTACCCTTGGGTTTGTGCCTTATATGTTGAAAAGGAATACAGAGGAAATTCTTATGGTACCATTTTATTGGATAAAGCGAAGAAAGACGCAAAAGAAGGTGGTTTTAACCATTTATACCTCTGTACAGATCATATCGGGTATTATGAAAAATATGGATTTGAATATATTGGTACAGGTTATCATCCGTGGGGAGATAATTCACGTATCTATAAAACGACTTTATGATTTTTCAATAATGGGGCTATTCTTCAAGAAGAAGGATGGCTCTTTCTTTTTGAGTTAAAGGTGTAGAATAAGGAATATATGAGATTTTTACGAATAATGGACCATCAAATAGGAGAAGAGAATTAACACCTAAACGGAAAGAAGAAACCTAAAATGGTCTCTTTAGTACATTTTGAAACAAACGCGGTAACTTATTATAATCAAACGGTGTTTGGGAGTTGGTAGGGTATGTATAGGTCTTTAAGTGCGTATGATTTACTAGATTTACTTCTGGTCCATAAGAAATCTGATAAGTCATTTTATCTTTTCCAACTGGAATGTGATGTCCACCATCATCTGGTTCAATTTCAAACGTAATCTCCAATTCCAAGCCACGGAAGCCATTTACTCTTTTTGTTTCAATCACTTCAATTAACCAGGGAGAGACTTGAGGTGAAAAATCCTTTAAAATCTTTGGATAATAAAATTTATTCAAATCCTCTCTGATATACGGAGTAAGCATATTCATAAGCATATCCTGCAACCGAAGTTCTTCGGAATCTTGAGCTAGTTTATCTGCTGTTGCTTTTGATTGAGAAGTAATAAGAAGAATTGATAGGATAAAAGCGATTAGCACCTTTTTCATTCTTAGAAACACACCTCTTTAGACTATTTATTGTATTATTACCTTTTCTGAATAAGGTATGTGCTTATTCAACTAAAGGGTGCGATGCTTTCAATAACGAAGGATTGCTTTTTCCTTATTGAAGTAACGGACAATTTAGTTGAATAAAGATAATGGTAAAATGATGAAAAAAGAGGCAAAATAAAGGTAATACAATTTAATATGTTAAGGTGAAGGTAATGGCGATATGTCAGAAGATGGATTATTCTCAAATAAGGCATCTAATGTTTATGAAATATATTCAAAAATACTCGATTCATTGAAAGAAATAGGACCTTTTGAAATTGAGTTTAAAAAGACTTCTATACATCTTTTGAATA
>JAUZPL010000192.1 GCA_030705955.1 Bacillota bacterium
GTTACTACTTCCTTTGCCCAACCTAGGCGCGAAAGTCCCGCAGCCGCAAGAATGATCGCATCATATTCTTCTTCTTCTAATTTACTTAATCTAGTGTCTACATTTCCCCGAATCCATTTAATCTCTAAATCAGGACGCTCAAGAAGAAGCTGGGAGCTGCGACGAAGACTACTTGTCCCAACGATTGCACCTGGTTTTAAGTCTTTTAACGGAATATGCCCTCTTGAAATAAGTGCATCACGGTGATCTTCACGGAATGGAATACAACCGATTGTCAGACCTTCCGGCAAAACAGCTGGCATATCCTTCATACTATGTATTGCCATGTCAATTTCTTTCTCAAGCATTGCTTGTTCAATTTCTTTAACAAACAATCCTTTCCCGCCTACCTTTGAAAGTGTCACATCCTGAATACGATCCCCTTTAGTGACAATTTCCTTTACTTCAAATTCAAAGGGGCCACCAAGTTTTTTCAGTTGTTCAATAACCCAATTTGTTTGTGTTAATGCTAATTTACTCCGTCTTGACCCAACAATAATTTTTCGCATGATAGCCTCCTAATTTTATGAGTTCCAAAAATGAAATGATGATAATTGGCCGAATAAGAAAAAGTTTATTAAGACGATTAAAAAGGAGCCCACATTCCAAAGCGCTAATGATTTGCCGACTAAATTCCTACCTATTCGTAAATATAAGTATATACTATAAGCCGCTAATACAATAAAAGAACCAATCACCTTTGAGTCATACCAAGGCATAGTCGGAACCTTTATATAAGCCCACTGCAGGCCTAAAATTAGGCTTAAAATGAGCATTGGAACACCAATTACAGCTAAAACATAGGATGAGAATTCCAGCTTCGTTAGGTCTGACAAGCGTTTAAGCCTGGTGCCCCACTTTTTTCTTTTTAATAAATCGTATTGAATTAAATAAAGTAAAGAAAAAACAAAAGATAAAGAAAATGCCCCGTAAGACAGGATAGCCATTGTAATATGTATCAAAAGGAGTTCAGATACAAGTTTTTCCCCTATAATCCGTGAATGGTATTGAACAGGGGCAAAAGTATGGATTGCCATTACAATAAAGCCAAGAATATTGGTGAAAAAAACAATAAAGTCAACTCTAAGCAAATGATTAATCCCTAATGACAATGTGATTAATACCCAGGCATAAAAATAAAGTCCTTCAAAGATAGATAGAACAGGGAATCTACCTGTTTTCACCATATAGAAAAATAAGAATGCGGTTTGTAAAACCCATACCAACGCAAGTAACCAGAAAGCAATTCTGTTTGCCCTCCGGTTATGGTGAATGAAATCAAAAAAGTATAACAGCACGCTGAAGGCATACAATACAACTGTAAATTCATGCAGTCTTGTCAAATGGATGTCAAACATAGACTATACCTCTTAAGACTGAAAGGAAGCCTGGGGTTTATGCACCATTATTTTATTGGCTTCGGCTGCTTTCGATTGTTGTTCATCAACAAGATCTCCAATATTAAAGATCTTCATAAAAAAGTCCAAAGCTTTATCAGCATCGGGTTGTGCAGCCAATTCTTTTGCTTGTAAAATAGGATCTTTTAAAAGCTGATTAATGATACTTTTCGTATGTTTATTTAATACTTTTCTATCATGTTCTGATAAATGTGGAAGTTTTCGTTCAATACTTTCCATTGTTTCAGTCTGGACAGCTAATGCCTTCTCTCTTAAAGCAGAGATCACTGGAACGACACCAAGCATACCAAGCCATTGCTCAAATTCATCCATTTCCTTTTCAACCATAAGCATGATTTTCTCAGCAGCCTTTTTACGTTCTTGCAAATTAGCTTCCACAATTCCTTCTAAATCATCGATATCATATAAAAAGACATTTTCAAGGTCAGCAATCTTTGGATCCAAATCCCTTGGAACCGCGATATCCACCATGAATAATGGTTTGCCTTTTCTCATTTTTTCAACTTTTACCATCATATCTTTTGTAATGACAAAGTCTTTAGCTCCCGTTGAGCTTATTAGAATATCTGCTTCAATTAAGGATGTTTGTAATTCTTCTAGAGTTTTAGCAGTCCCGTCAAAACGAGCTGCAAGGTCAACAGCTTTTTCATATGTACGGTTGATAACCGTTACTTTTTTTACACCGCTGCCATGTAAATTCTGGGCCGCTAATTCACCCATTTTCCCTGCTCCAAAGATAAGAACATGTTTATTTTCAATAGTACCAAAAATCTTCTTTGCTAATTCAACAGCAGCATAACTGACAGACACGGCATTAGCACCAATATCTGTTTCTGAATGACCGCGTTTTGCAACTGTAATTGCCTGTTTAAACAGATGATTAAATACTGTTCCAGTGGTTTCCTCTTGTTGTGCAAGTAAAAAGCTGGATCGAACCTGGCCCAATATTTGTGTTTCACCTAAAATCATAGAATCAAGACCACAAGATACCTTGAATAGGTGCTCTACCGCTCCATTCTCTTCCCGATAAAATAAATAAGGAGAAAATTCTGCTTGGTCTATCCCAAACCATTCTGACAGAAATTCCTTAATATAGTAACGTCCTGTATGCAATTGATCAACTACTGCATAAATCTCCGTGCGATTACAAGTAGATAGGATGATATTTTCCAGGATGCTTTTCTTCTCTTGTAACTTTTTCATTGCTTCCCCAAGATCTGATTCATTAAATGTCAGCCGCTCACGAGTTTCAACAGGGGCAGTTTTATAGTTAAGGCCGATCATTAAAATATGCATAAATTAGGACACCCCCAAAAAGAATTACACTAATAACTAGTCTGATTATATCATGAGATTTTTAACAAACGCCCAAAAAATGTGAACAGAAAACGAAAGTATATGATATTATAAATAGATGAAAATCAGTTTGCAAATTTCGACAATTAATCCCTTTTGTACATTACCAAAAAATCGCATTTTATTCAAGTGAACCTTTCTGGAAGTGGTGTTTATGAAGAATCAAAAAATTTTCCCTGGGATTATCTTAATTGGTTTTGGTGCCTACTTTTTTATGCAGCAATCAGGCATTAGCGTTTTTGAAAAATTCTATACATGGCCTACATTATTAATCATTGTTGGCCTAGCCTTTTTAGGTCAAGGCTACATGGCAAAAGATTATGAAGCAATCTTGCCTGGTGTGATCCTGCTTGGATTTGGTGTTCATTTTCATGTTGTCGGCCATTTAGCATTTTGGCCAAATCAAATTGGAACGTTTATTATGATTATCGCTTTAGGCTTTTTTCTTCGCTATCAAAAAACGAAATCTGGGTTATTTCAAGCTTTTCTTTTCCTTATTCTAGCATTATTATCTCTGTTTTATAGCAAAATTGCCTCCCACCTTGGATTGCTTGAAAATAGTGTTTCGATTGCTTGGAAATTCTGGCCGATTATTCTGATAGTCATTGGAATCTATTTCCTATTTATTAAGAAAAAATAACGCCTGGCTTAAGAGCCAAGCGTTATTTTTTTTACATATAGCTTTCTAAAACTGACCATGCTTGATCTTTTCCTTCACCCGTTTCAGAAGAAAAAAGAATGATTTGATCGTTTTTATCAAGGTCTAATGTTTCTTTTGTTATTTTTAAATGTTTCTGCCATTTCCCTTTAGGAATCTTATCGGCTTTTGTGGCTATCACAACACAAGGAATTTCGTAATGCTTTAAGAAATCATACATCATTGTGTCATCTACTGTTGGTGGGTGACGCAAATCCACAATTAAAACAACCGCTTTTAATTGTTCTCTTGTTGTTATATAGGTTTCAATCATTTTCCCCCATGCTTCACGTTCCTTTTTTGAAACCTTTGCATA
>JAUZPL010000193.1 GCA_030705955.1 Bacillota bacterium
CCATCATTTCTGATTCTCTTTTGTTTAAATCCCCTACTTGTACTGGGGAAGATGTGGATGCAGCGCTTGAATTAGCAAAAATTGCAGACGTTGACGCACAAGTGTATGGATTGGAAATGCTAAAAGCTGGAGCTGACTTAAGCAGCAAAACAGTTGAACAATTAATCTCATTAGATGCAAAAGAATTCCAAATGGGCGGAAGTAAGGTAGTTATTGCACAAGTAAATTCTGTTGACACAAATGATGTTTTAAGCCGTCAGCAAGAATTAGAAACAGTCATAACTCAAACCATTGAGCAAAAGAGCTTAGATTTATTCCTGCTTGTTGTAACAAATATTTTAACAAGTGATTCTGTTGCATTAGCTCTCGGAAATGCACAAAATGCTGTTGAAAAAGCCTACAATGTTACATTAGAAAATAACACTGCCCTACTAAAAGGTGTTGTTTCCCGTAAGAAACAGGTTGTACCAGTTTTAACTGCACAGTTTAATTAAGAGCAATAAACTCCCTCGACAAGTGAGGGAGTTTTTTCGAGTAGAAATTAAAGTGGTAAATCTCTTTTTCTGAACACCAAAATGCTTACGAGAAAAGCAATGAGGCCTATTGCAAATAAAATAATACAGTTTTGTATGACATCTCCTTTTCCATTTACAATGTCAGCAGGTTTATATAATGTAAAAACAGTGAAATCTCGTAACCAATCAATTTTTTCGCTTATTTTTCCAACTATATCCAAGCTATAAAAACCAAAAATAATCATCCCGGAAATTCCCATGGCTTTCTTTTCATCATTTGATAAGGAAGAAACCAAAAAGGAAATTCCACCTAACGCAACGAAAAGGGCAAAAGCTGCTAAATTTAACTGGATAAATCGATCTACGTGAAAAGAGTTAGCATCATTTATAAAGATACGAACCCCAATAATCCCACAGGCCGTTGTAATAGCCGAAATGAGGAACAATCCTGTTAAGAAAACACTTGCTTGTGTGAAAGCCACCTTTCCTCTTGTCGTTGGAGTAGATAATAAATACGCCATCGATCCTTGGTCTACCAATTTTGCCATTAATTGTATAGGTACCATAACACAAAAGATAGAAACAATTAGAGTAAATAGCACCCCATAAAATTCTCCTGATATAAAAGACTCAAAGCTTCCAAAACCGTTTTGCAAGTTAAAAGCCTTTGTCATTCCAGCAGGCATTGCACTTAACATATCGTTTAACGGCTTAGCGGTTTTTTCCATACCAGGATAGATCCAAACCACCAGGACGATATAAAAGGCAGCTCCAATTGCATAATTCATAACTCCCTTTATATTTACTTTCATCATATGCTTATAGAGTGAGAAATTCATTTTAAATCCCCCGATCTATCATAGTAATTCATAAATACATCCTCTAAGTTTTGCGTAAATATCGCAATATTTCTCACATGATATTTTGCTGTTTCTTCAATAAAAGAATCATAATTTCCTTGAATGGCCACACGTACTCGATTCCCTTCATGTGACTCTATTTGCAGGTTGGAATTAAGGAATGATTTTGCATCTTCATCATTATTAAATGTTACCTCAAAAAGCTTCCGCTGCATGGTTTGTAATTCGTGAATATCTTTCACTGCAATGACAATCCCATCCTTTATAATAGCAGCGCGGTCACATGTTCTTTCAATTTCTGGGAAGCTATGTGACGACATTAAGAAGGTTTTTCCTTTTTCTTTTTCCTCAAGCACAATTTCTATGAACACTTTTTGCATGAGTGGATCAAGTCCTGATGTTGGTTCATCAAGAATAATTACCTCAGGATCATGCATAAAAGCGGCAACAATCCCAACCTTTTGTTTCATCCCTTTAGACATTTTTCTGATTGGAGTATTTGCATCGAACTGAAGGCGTTCAATTAACGCATTCCGTTTTGACAGATTCTTTACACCTTGCATTTGTGCCATAAAATCAAGAAAGCCTTTACCTGTCATTCCTTCAATAAAAGCAATTTCACCTGGAAGATAACCTATATATTTTTGAACTTCCCCTTGCTTTTGCCAAGTATCTAATCCATTTACTTTTACATACCCTTGATCAGGTTTCATAAATCCCATAATATGGCGAATCGTTGTTGATTTTCCTGCACCATTTGGTCCTAAAAATCCGAATACTTCACCTTTTTTTACGGAAAAAGAAACATCAAAAATTCCTCTGCCATTTGAAAACTTTTTCGTTAAGTTTTGAACTGTTAGCATGCTAACACCTCCGAAAATAAAATATGAAATATTTTCATAGAATTATTTCATGAATTTATCTTACTTTCAGGTAATACTAATGTCAATAGAATTATGAAATATTTCTATGTTATAATTTCATTAATACCAAATTGTATTTAGGATGATGAAAATGAACGGGTTTGAGAAAAGAGCTTTACAAATTAAAGAAAAGATTATGAAAGCCACTTTTGAAATGTTAAAAACATGGGACGTAAATAAGATTCGGATTGCTGATATTGCAAAAACAGCAAAAGTTTCTCAGGTAACAATCTATAATTACTTTGGGAGCAAAGAAACTTTAATGCGTGAAGTGTTTAAATATTATATAAACAGCTCTTTTAAGGAATTTCAGGAGTACATGAACGGGGAGCATACTTTTAAGGAAAAAATTGAATGGATTATTTTACAGGAAAGAGAATCTTCAAATACCATAACTCCAAATATGATCGATCAATTATTGATTAACGATCCAGAAATAGCCAAATTTCTGGAAAAAGAATATAATGAGAAAATTATTCCAGTTTTCCTTGAATTTATTGAAGAGGGAAGAAATAACGGGGAAATTTCAAATAAAATTTCTACCCAAGGCCTTATGATGTATATCAATATTAGTATGAAATACTATCAGGAGTTTTTAAAGTCTATAAAGGAAAGCGATAATATGGATTTAATAAATGAAATGCTCCATATCTTCCTTTATGGAATTTGCGGGAAGCCATAATTATTTAAAAATGAATGTTTTAAATCACTCCTACAAATGATAAGATCACTACACATTATTTGCAGGAGTGATTTTATGCGAAAAATCTTAGCATTTTTAGCGGTTTTCTTTATTTTTTTGGAACTTCCTGTACAAAAAAGTTTTGCAAGCACCATTCCCAATCAGCAGCCAATTCGCGGGATTTATGTAACTGCCCCCCATACAAAAGACCCCCTATTTAATCAATTACTTTCATTAGTCAAAAATACAGAATTAAATACAATGGTTATTGATATCAAAGATGATTATGGAAATCTCACATTCACTCCAGAAAAAAATTCACCCTACTATTCTGTCAGCCGGTCATATATATCAAATCCAAGAAGACTCATCCAAACTTTAGAATCAAATCACATCTATCCGATCGCAAGAATTGTTGTATTTAAGGACAGCGTTATATCCGTCGCAAAACCAGGCTGGACTTTCAAAACATCTAAAGGAATTTGGCGCAATAATCGTGGTGATGCATTCACTAATCCATTTTTACAAGAAGTCTGGGATTATAATATTGGAATGGCCGTTCTTGCTGCTAAAATGGGCTTTAATGAAATACAGTTTGATTATGTAAGGTTCCCTGAAAAATTCGAGTCAATTGAAAGAGCTCTTGCTTACGATAAAGGAGTACATTATGCGAATTTAAAAGGCAATCGAATTGCTGCCATAACAGAGTTCGTCAAGTACGCCCGCCAGAAACTAAAACCATATAACGTTAAAATGTCTGTGGATGTATTTGGTAATGCAACAGTAATTCCAGAGGCACCAGGAATCGGGC
>JAUZPL010000194.1 GCA_030705955.1 Bacillota bacterium
CCCTGAGTTCTCCACCCAATCATAACCATAGCTTCCTAAGCTAACAACAAGCTTATTGGATGGAATATTAAGGTTATTTAAGCTCTGATTAACCCAATTAGTAGAAGCAATCGGCCCTGGTGATTGCATTGAACTATTTTCATCGTAAAGCATTACAATCAGCCTGTCGGCAACGTTTGCCAATGCAGAATAATCAAACGTATCGTCCCCAGGTGGTACATCCATTGTAACCATCAAACCTTGTTGATGAAATTTCGTGGATACGTTTTGAACAAAATGTGTTAGATTATTTTTATCCGCTGGGTTTATTTCCTCAAAGTCAATATTGATACCTGAGAAACCATTTGTTTTTACATAATCCAGCATATTAGTTATGAACTGGTTTTCTGCACCAGGTGCCGTTAACAAACGATGGAGGGTATCCCCATCCCAATTATTATTTATGTAGTTATTGATTAAAGGAAGAATTTTCACCTTATGCGCCTTAGCAATGGAGGCTGCCTCAAGGTCCGTTTCCTTTGTAAAAGTAAGGTTTTGTGTAATATGAAGCCACTCCGGAACTAAAACTGAAATGGAACTGATGTTTTGCTTTAAGGAAGCCTTACTGTTTTCGTCCCAGTTTACGTAGAAACCATAAACCTCTTGTTTTCTGGTTTGCTGATTCTTTTTTATTTGACTATGTCTTTTGAAATCAAGCTGATAATCAGGATGTTTCTTTTCCTGATATTTTAATAGTTTCACAGACGTTTCTTCTCTGATTTTTTTAAAAATTGGCAGAATTACTCTTGAATGAGTACTTTTTAGTTGAAGGTTCGGAAACAATGGGTTCGTATTAATACTTTCAATAAATAAGATTGAAATCACGAGCGTCAAAGCGATAAACCCAAAACTCATCCGCTTAATAATAGACCAGCGTTGTTCAGTGGGATCAAGAAAGATATGATCTTGATGTGTTTCGCCCTTCTTAATTCCCGTGTTATAAAACCAATGAAAGAGTGGGTAAGATAGTAACCCAAAGGCACTAGCCGTAATCCCTACGATAAGTTGTGAAAATGAACCAAGGTAATGCCGTTGTGAAGAGAATAGCCAAAATTTAATACTATCTAGTGAGAAGGAGTATCCTTCAAGAAAATGCGAACAAAGAAAAGCAAGATGACGTATAAACGGAATAAAAATCGGTATAACCATTCCAAGCATTATTGCAAGTATATTAAGTCGAAATATAATGGACAAGACAAATAATAAAGGAAGTTTCGCCCCATATAAAGGCACTAAGCCTAAGACAAACCCTAGTGAACTAGCAACAGCCCCTCTGCTTGAAGTAACTGGTGCAAAAAAAGATCCAACTATCCACCTAAATACCCGATTCACAAGGGCATTACCTCCTATCTAAAATTGAGAAATTCTAGATAATTATATACCAATCTATTTAAATAAATTGTTAAATTATTGCAAAGGAATAATTAAAATTGCATGAGGGTAAAGATGGTGGATGTATTTTTGTGTTTATTTGGTGTCAGACGCCATCCATGGACATGGATTAGTGGAATAGATCTTCCTAGAAAAGAGGGGTAATAAGTTTGAATGCCACTGGATTCCTAAGGTATTTGAAAAGAAATAGTATAATGATACAACAACAGTTCTAAGAGCCTATGCAAACCATAGCTAAAATAACACTTCATAAGTTCCGATTTTTTCCAATATCCTTCTTAACATATAGGTTCTGTTAAATTTTAATATTGATTTATTGAATGAATTTTATAATTTCAAACCCTTGCCCCCCAAGCATTTCAAGGCATTAAAAAAGGAGTACCTCCCCAAATTCTTGTATAATGTAAGTGACAAAACAAACATAATCAAGAATAGAAAAGAGGTTGACTCCCAAATCTTTATACGACAAGGAAGCCTGTTTGACATGCAAGATTTATATGAAATGGAATCATCCAAACGTTTTGAAGTAGTTTTTGAAACCCTTCATATTGAACCTTTATTATTTGTGGTCAATAAAAAGATTGTTTATGGTGCACCGACAGAACTAAATTATCCCGCAATGATTTATACACTGGTTGTTCGTATTTTAGAAAGAATACCGACGACAAAAGATCTTATTCATCGTTTAAAACATGATTTTATGTTTCGTTTGGATTGTGGATTTTTATTTTCTGATAGAATTCCATCAGAAGCTTCTTTTTCTCGTCTAACTTCTAAAATAAGTGAATCCAATGCCCTTGAATCGGTACAAGAAACTTTACTTCTCCAAGCCATACAAAAAGGTTTTATTGATGATGAAGCTGTAGCCATTGATGCTACTCATTTTGAGTCTCGAGACCGTTCTACTCCACAAGAAAAAAAACAACTCATGAGCCAAAGGAAAGAGGACGCAAATCAAAAGCTGAACAAGAAGCATTACAACTTGAGGTGCAAGATAAAAGCGAAAGCCAACAATCTATCTATCAAAAAAAGATCGAAGATCAACTACCTATACCACTTGAGACCCTAAGATCCGAGGTCCCGTTGGAATCTAATTGGGGTATTAAGAAAAACAGTGAAGGTAAAAATACCTTTTGCTTTGGATTCAAAGCACACTTAGCTGTAGGAAAAAGCAGCCAATATATTCTACAATCCATGATGTCTTCTGCAAGTTTAAACGATGGAAAGGCTGCTATTCCCCTCCTCAAAGGAATTCAGGAAAAGCTCTCTTTACTGACTATTCGTTACGGTCTTAATAAAGTGGTAAAAGAAGCAAATGGATTGATCAATCATCATGTTGAATTGAGACAGTTTCCCTATCCTTATTAATCTATGCTAGCTTTATGCTTTAATATTGATGGAACAACCTTAACGGATTTCGATGATTATCACCGCTTTTTAAATACTGAGGACCAAACGGAATACGGAAAGGGGTTGGCTCTTGATGTGGGTGATACCTTCTGGATGTATGTGGCAACAATACACGGGGAGATCTTGATTATAAAAGCTAACGTAAAAGATGAAATTTCTTATTGGGTTGGGCTTAATTATAAAAATCCGCATAATGCTAAAGACATCAATCATTTTCTTCAAGCATGCTAGATCGATGCCTTGCATTCTTATGGTGGTTTCACTATGCAAGAAAAAAGTTTGGTCTCTTTTAATTTTAAATATGCTACAACAGCTATTAACGAGTTAAAAAAGCAACATATAGACTTAAAAGTATGGTTTGATCACAGTGCCCGACCAATGTTCTAGATTTTGTTTCAAGCGATATTTCCCAATTTCAAAAAGGTGACATTCTAAATTGTTATTATTACCATACCAATCTTCTGATTCCATATGGCATTAAATTTGGATGGAGTCCGACCTCAAGTCAGTTTGGTTATATCAGTATGACTTTTCCAAAAAAATTAAAAGACCGGTATAAATCGTGGGTATTTTCTCAATTTAGCAATAACGCAAACTCATTTGGAATCCGGAATTTATCGATCAAGAATTATCAGATAGAACTATATAGACCTTAATCCAGCATCATCAATATACGATAGTGGTCCAGCATTTTGGGATACGCATAATAAACGTATCTTTAATCAAAAGGACCTAAACGCCTTAAGGTATTTGGACCAGCAGTATATATGAAAAAAGTCCTTGTTACAGAACCTCATGGCTTTTAAATTATAATCTTGATGCTAGACTAAAAAGTAGACACAGATTGTTATAATAAAAATATAAATTTTAACGAGGTGTGTCTATTGGCTAGAGGAAATGGAAAGCGTTATGATGAAACATTTAAAAAAGAAACGGTAAA
>JAUZPL010000195.1 GCA_030705955.1 Bacillota bacterium
AATAAGTTATACAACAACTACTCTCATTGTTGTTTTCCTTACCAACGTTTCATTGGAAGTAAGTCCTCCACGTTATCAGCTTACAACGTTGAATTATATCTATTTTAGAATGAACTTAGGTGCTTCCTCTAAGCCTGTTAGCGTTCATACGCCTGTAAACGTATCATGGATTTTCATATTAGCTATTCTTACTCATCCACATCTAACCTCACAATTTGGTGATATACACATTTCTATGTATCTCAGGTCTAGACCCGTACATTCGGAAATTCGTCAGCTTAACCATTTCTTGTTGGTTTATTCGCATTCTCACCATATTCATTCAACTCAAGCATCATGAATTACACCACTCCATCGAGTAGGCTTTCGTCAGCCGAACTGGTACGGTAATTTCTCACGCCTTTTCACCGAGCTTATAACACTATTATTCTTACTAAATCAAGTGCTATTCGACTAAGAGAGAACCCTTCAAGGCGTTACCCTATCATTTGATTCTTCGATATAACCCTTCAGTTCCGAAAGGAACTGCCTAGCCTTTACCGGAGTGATGTATCCATCCTCCATTTAAACTAGGAACATTTCGCACAACTAACCCTGATCCGTTAGTTCAATAAAAACAGCCACCCTAAATAGCAGCTGGATTTTATACTCTTACTCTGTTAGTTGAAGTATTTATATTTAAATCAGACTTTTTTCGCTTCATATCCGTTATCAAATTCGGATTTTCCCTTCAATAAGAAAAGCCACCAAATTTGGCAGCCTGATTTTCGATAATTTTTAGTTATGAATTTCGCAGCATTGACAAAATGGTCAACACTTCAATCTTAAATGTGGATATATATCATCCATCATAAACTTCTCTTTTTTTCTCTTCTTCCTCGAAGATTTCGTCTGTAACTTTTTCTATTTGAATATTGTTAGGGCGGAGAAAATTCATGGTTTCGTGCTCTTCTTCATCAAATTGCTGAACAATACCTACTATGGTTGGATATTTCTGAATATACTCTTCATAGCATGATTGAAAGTCTTCGCCCACAACGAGGATTTCCTTTTTATGGACACCAATTTCATTATCTACTATATATGAAATAAAAAATTCTTTAATAATTTCCTCCTTAAAACGCAAATTCTTAATTGGAAAAAATTCGGAAATGCTTAAACACTTAGGGAAGCCTATTATTCATTTATATCTAATCCAGATAAATTTAAAGAAAGTTCATCTAATACTAAAAATACACAACCAAAAACAGTTCTGTAATCGATAAAGTCCCCTTTAACCTCAACATTTATCTCAATAATATTCCTTTTATTATGTATGTATTTTTCTTCAAATTGATTAAAATTAATACTTGTAACAGATACGCTAATTTCCTCTAAGGATTTTTTTAGCTCTCTTTCAAATATAAAATTATTAAAATTTTCCCTGAAGAAAATACGAATAGTAAATTTCATTTCAAATCCACCTTCTACTTATGTTTTGCCAAATCTTCCTTTACTCAACCTTTTTTCGAATAATTCGTGTATCTTTTATCCCATTTAATTTATTCGACTAGACTGTACCGTTAGGGAATAAAAAAATGCGATCTTCTAAGTATCGCACATTTAACATGAATGAACCCATTTTATGAACAAAATGAGTTGTTTTCTTTCAATTTCTGTTCACTGTTGACTTTGAATTAACTATTAGTCTGTGCCACAATGTAAAGAGATCCTCAAAAAGAAAAATACTACGGTTTTTTCTTTTTGTTTTCGTTATTGTCATTCTTCCAATTATCTGCACCTTACAAAAAATGCCCTTGCTTTTTTATTGGAAGCAATGTATTAAAAGTATAATTACTTCTCACCCTCCTTTTTGTTTCATAGACGAAACTTTGTTTAACGGTACCGCTCTTCTTTAAATGGATTTGCTGTCATCGAATAGCCAAGCTCTTCCCAAAAACCAGCTTCGTCTACTTTCATAAACTCAATCCCTGATACCCACTTTGAACCTTTCCATAGATAAAATAATTCTGGTGGAATAAACCTTAGTGGATAACCATGCTTTATATCAATATCATTCCAATCATGATTTTTATCCTTCCAACGGTATACAAACAAAGAATCGTCCCCTAATAAAGGCTCTAGCGGCAGGTTTGCAGAATATCCAAATCTGTCCCCATTGTAATAACCGTAAATTTTAATGTATTTTACACCATCATTAATTACAACAAATTTCAATAACTCTTTAAGAGCAATTCCTTCAAAAGTTGTATCAAATTTAGACCAAGTGGTAACACAATGCATGTTAACGTTTGATATGGTCTTTGGAATCTCCATAATTTCCTTATAGGTTAAGAACTTTTCTTTCTTCACCTCACCAAAAAGTCTGAAATTCCATGTGATATCATTAAACTCTGGAACATCTCCTTTGTGCAGTATTGGCCATTTTTCTGTTTCGAATTGGCCAGGTGGAAGCTGCTTTTTCATCAAACATCATCCCTTTTTCATCTTAAACGTTAATTAAATCCCAGTGCTTTGTATAGTATGCTTCAAAATAATGAAAGAAAACCGTAGTCAAATCCGTTATATGGGATACACCTGAAATTTGGTACCAATACATCCATATAAATTTCTTATTCGACTATCCTGACCCATTACTTCAATAAGAAAACGGCGACACCTTCTTAAAATATCACCCCTTTAACTTGAATAAGCAACAGACTTTTATTTTATTTAATGTAGGTATTGTGAATAAACACACTTTGTTTTTTGGTTGTGTTTTTCATGCGTTGGTCGAATTATAATTTTATCCTCAAACTAAAATTGTATTAATTAATTCAAGAAGTAAAAACTTTATATTAAAGGGGGATAACTAATGAAATACAAAGCAGAGAAAACGATTGAAATTTCATCTTGGATAATTGTGTCATTACTATTATTAAAATTGACACCAAAAAATAAAATTCGTGAATCACTTGTTGTATTTTTATTTAAACAAGCTCTAACCTGGATTTTTGGATTACTAGTGGTACAAAAAGACTTAATTTCCTATCCATATCGCTTATTTTTCAAAAAGGCAAATAAGGCTAATTTTTCATTTGAATACTTTATATATCCTGGACTGTGTGCTTTATTTAGTTTGTACTATCCAAAAAATAAATCTAACCTTTTAAAAACCCTACATTACTTTATTAGCACTTCAGTAATAGTCATCTTTGAAATTATTGCAGTGAAATATACAAAATTAATTAAATATAAGAAATGGACTTGGTATTGGAGTTTTATAACAATTTGGATAACTGATTACTTAACACAAGCTTTTCACAACTGGTTTTTTAAAACTAAATTCCATGAATAAAAAGGGGCAGGTATACTACCTCTTTTTGTATTTAGTTAAATGCACGATATACGTCAAAATATGACATAAAACCTCATTATTTCATATCCTTAATAATCTAAATTTACCCTATACTTCAATAACATTACCCCTTATTGAAGTAATGCACCCATTACTTTAAGTATATATTTTCACGAACTAAACATTTTTATTTTTTTAGTAAATATATTTTAAAAATATTCCTCTAAGTATTTCTTTAAACCTCGTCTTTAGTTTTATTAATCGATTTTTCCACTATATACTGATACCCATAAATAATAATTGCTAATGACACACATATAAAAAACAATATAGTATGATTCAACTTTTTAAATTTAAAAACTCCTACCTTTTCCCATATTTGAGCAAAAGGATAAGCATTAA
>JAUZPL010000196.1 GCA_030705955.1 Bacillota bacterium
AAAGTGAAACAAAA
This sequence comes from Bacillota bacterium, assembly GCA_030705955.1. Classification (GTDB taxonomy): domain Bacteria; phylum Bacillota; class Bacilli; order Bacillales; family Cytobacillaceae; genus JAUZPL01. Next base: position 15 of record JAUZPL010000196.1, read on the forward strand.
AGAACAACAGCTTCTCTTATGGGTAGATCAATATACACCAGAACAAAAGGCTGAATGGGTAAAAGTTATTCAGGAGGAGAAAACTCTTCGTGATAAATGGTTAAGCCCTGAATTTGCCAAGCAGCGTAAGCAATGGAAACAAGAAAAAATGGCAAAGATACAGGAATTAAAGAAGCAGTACGATGAAGGAAAAATCACAAAAGAGGAATTAATGAAAAAAGCCCATGGCGGAAAAGACTTCGCTCATTGGAAAACATTCCATGAATTAAAAGAAGCAGTTGAAAAAAAGGATAGCAAAGAGGCCAAACAGTTATTGAATCTGATGCTTCAACAACATAAAGAACATAATGAAATGGTTAAAGAAATGCTCAACAAAAAACCACAACAATAAAGTTTTGATGTCCATAAAGTCAAAAACGCCATCCCAATTTGGATCGGCGTTTTTGTTTCTGTCCCGAAATCATTCAAGTTCCTCCATGTCAACAAGAAAATAAATTGAAACTATAAAGATAACTCGCCGATTGGCGAGCCCTTAGGGCGAAGACAGAGGCGTAGTTCCACTTATCACGTTTGTTTCAGCCGCGTCCTGCGATTTGAGTTTTGAGGACTTTTTCATTCAAGAAATCTACTTTAATGCGTTAATGAAGTTAAACATTCTTATAAGCTAAAAAAGTGCAAGATATGGTCATCTTGCACTTCTCACAATCAGATTTATTTTTTTAGGTCAATTTTTTCGTCTTTTGCTACCTTAATTTCTTCTTTTAATTCTTCACGAATATCATCTGCAAGACCATCAGTAGCTTTTTTAAATTCACGAATTGATTTTCCGAAAGCACGACCAATTTCAGGAAGTTTATTTGGTCCAAAAATGACTAATGCCACAACAAGAATCAAAATTAAACCAGGTACGCCGATATTTGATAACATAATTACATCTCCTAGCGATGATTTTAATCTTCACGTTCATTATACATGGACAAGATATAATGTACTAGTGAAAATTCATTAGTAATATGTCTATTTTATTAAGGAAAATTTAAGGAAACGCTTTTATGATATTGGTGTTATATTAGAATAATCTATTTTGCCTTGACGAGTGTTTTGTTGTTATCATCATAAAAATTTTTAATTGCTTCATCGGCGTATACCCAGCCTTTCCATCCGATATGGATGGTATCCTTCATGAAATAGGGGTCATATTCATGGCTTGAAAAATCAGCAATTTGGAAGCCTTCATCTTCAATTTGTTTCTTAATTCGCTTGTAATAGGCAGTCCGGCCTTCTTTAGGGAATCCCGTATAGTCGTACCATCGGCCATTTACTGGAACAGAAATAAACAGTGGTTTTGCACCAGATTCCTTTAAAAGATCCAATACTAGTTGAAAGTCTTGGTATTCAAGAGAATGCCCATAAGTAGCACCTTTTTTATAATTCTTTAACTCAGGTACTCGACTTTTAATTTTGTAGTATTGAGAATTAATCACATAAAAGTGATTGCTTTTTGTTTCATTTGATCCAAGTTGATTTGCTTCCTTTTCTAAATGGGACCATGATTTACCTTTTACGCTCGAACTGATTACGCGATTACGGTGAGAGCCTCCAGCAAGTGTATAATAAAGATCCTTTTTCACGAGCACATCTCTATATGCAAGGGCAAAAGGCTTTTCAAGTGATGCCTCCCAATGCTTCCATGGATCATTTGAAATTTCAGCTTCATAAAGAGTAGAGAGCATTTGATCATTTTGAACTGGAGTATATTTTAACAGACGTTTAATCGCCATTTTCTTTAATTTTGGATCAATCTTATCATTAAATGCTAAGTCATATCCCTGGAGGGTAGAATAATTAGGAACAAAATGAGATTCGTCAGCACCACCTGGCTGGAACCATTGGGGAGACAAAACAAACACCATTTTTTTCCCTTTAAGCTGGTTTGTATGTTCAGAGAAATTTAGAAAATGAATGAGAGATTCCGTTCCACCTGTACCAATCAAGAATGGAGTAAATCCATCGTAATTTTCCTTAAAATAATTTGATGGATGGAATTGATCTAATCTAGAAAGCTCAGATGATCCATATATAGGAAGATATTTATTACTTTCAAGCATTTTATCTTGAACATATTTTCCTTGAAACATGAATTTGTTTAATTCAGTAGCTTCGTCACTAATTCTACTTTTTGGAATCAGATTCTCAATCCATTTATTTGGAATAATAACGAGAATAAATAAAACAAGAAATGCTAGAATTAATGGTGCAAAGAATACTTTTTTCATTTAAAATCAGCTAGCTGTTTAACAATATTATTTGGTGTATTCCATGTATCACGATCAAACTCAGTAATTGGTACTGTGATCCCAAAACGCTCTTCCACTTGAACAAGAAGCTCAACAGTTCCAAAGGAATCGAGAAGGGCAGAATCAAAAAGATCTATATTTGGATCTTCTTTCACGACATCATCCTGGCAAATTTCTGCTAATAATTCAATAACCTGATTAGTAAATTCCATGAGTATCAAACTCCTTATTTAATTAAATGTCCTGCAAAAATATAAAAACCGAAACAAACAAAATGGAAAGTAATGATCACAGCGGCAACATGAGTAAACTTATTTTGCGGCCACCATTTATGCTTCTTGTTAAAACGTTCAAAAGAATTATAAACTACCATCAAAATAGCATGATAAATTCCATATGCAATATATTGAACTTCTAAACCATGCCAAACTCCCATTAATAAAAATAACAGAATATAGCCGAGGTTGGAAACAACATTTCGGTTTTTAATCCATTTTTTTTTCGTCATCCAAAAAACAAAGCGCATGTAAACATAATCACGGAACCAGACTGATAGACTCAAATGCCAACGATTCCAGAAATCTTTTATGTTTCGGCTAATGAACGGTTTGTTAAAGTTTTCAGGGGACTTAATGCCCATGATATAACTAACACCAATCGCAAATGCACTATAACCAGCAAAATCAAAGAAAAGGTATAGGCTGTATCCGTACATATAGTAAAGGTGATTTTGGAAATCGCTAGTAGCTATAAATCTTAGGTTTGCAATAAAATAATGATTGATAGAGTATCCAATAATAAACTTATATAAAAAACCTCTGAAGATTTTATTGATCCCATCATAAAGAAGTAGTTTGTATTGGTCACCCGTTAGTACAAGTGATAGATCCTTTTCAAACCGGCGGTACCGATCAATTGGACCGGATGAAATCGTCGGAAAAAAGAGGATAAAATAAAGTAGATTGGCAATTGACATTTGCTTTTTAATTAACCCGTCCCTAGTCTCAATGATTAATTGGGTACCTTTAAAGGTTAGATAAGAAATACCTAGAAAACCAATCCAATTAATATGGGTAAAGTAGGGCAAAAACTTTGATAAGGTCAACGGAAGTATTGATGCTAAAACAGCGACAACAAAAACAATCCCACTATTCGATTTTTTGCGGTAGCTAATATACGATTTAATCAACAAAACCTGCCAAATTGTAAAAACAACTAGGGCAATGGCGCCATTTAATTTGGTTGAAAAAATAAGGGCCAGCGCAATAATGGTCACGAACATATTATAAGCATTAAATCTTTTGCCTTTTAACCCCAAGACCACTGTTGGTGTTAAAAGAATTGCAATGATAAAAAAGAATGTAAAAGAGCCATATGGTGTCATACAAATACCTTTTCTCTAA
>JAUZPL010000197.1 GCA_030705955.1 Bacillota bacterium
GAAAAGTCTTTATGAGAGATATTCACAACTGCGTCAGACATAAATGGAACCGCCGTATACGGAACCGTACGTACGGTGGCGTGAGAGGTCGGGGGTTAGTCACCCCCTCCTACTCGATTACTGTCCTAATGTTACGGCCTACCAGCTCGCCGATTGTGTTTATTCAGCAACTTGGAAGAGGTTTGAGAAAACACGCTGATAAAAGCTTTTTAACTGTTCTTGATTTTATTGGGAACCATAATAAGACATTTCTCATTGCCTTGGCACTAAATGGAAGCCGTTATTACGATAAAGAGAGTTTGAAAGTAGCCATAGCCACTGGTTTCACAAATATACCCGGATGTACCCATATCCAAATGGATAAGATCTCCCAAGAAAGAATTTTAGCGCAGATTGATAATGAAAATTTCAATTCCATGAAGTATTTAAAAGAAGAGTATGTTGAATTTAAGAAGCTTAATCAGGGGAGAATCCCTTTTCTACTAATGGATTATATGAAATTTGATGGTGCACCTGATCCAGTTAAATTTATTGATCGGGAAAAATCATACATACAGTTTGTGGCCAAAGTAGAAAAAGAGGATGATTTAAAGTCATTATTACAAAATGAAGCGTTTGAAGGAACAATAAAAGAATTATCTAGCAAGCTGCCACTTAAAAGGATTTATGAATTTGCTATCATACAGTATTTACTAGATAACGAGGAAATGAATCTAGAAATAGCGAAGCATCAAATTCTAAAGATGATTAATGATGCTGATGATGATAGCATTCTGCATGCATTTGAGTGTTTGAATCAAAACTATTATGATAGTGTTCAAATAAAGAACAAGCCTAAATTGGTTGAATACATGAATGGGAAGCTGGTGAAGTCTTCACTTTTGGAAGAGTTATTAAAAAATATGGAATATAACCAGTATATTGAAGATATTGTGACCTATGGAATTTTTCGTTATGAAAAAGAATTCAGAAATAAATACTATGGTATCCCACATTTTAAACTTTATGAACAATATCAAATGGTTGATGCCGCTCACCTTTCGAACTATCGTAAAATTCATAGTTCATACCGAGGGTCGGGGCTTCTCACAAATGGAAATGACTATTTCTTGTTCATTGATCTTCACAAGGAAGAGGACATTAAGGAAAGCATAAACTATCAGGATAAGTTTATAGATAATAGTTTCTTCCAGTGGCAGACTCCAAATAGCACCTCTCAAAATTCTGATAGAGGTCAGAATATCATTTATAATAAACGGCGCGGAATTAAGCTTCATTTATTTATAAGGAAGTACAGAGAAATTGATGGGAAGAATGAACCCTTTATTTATATTGGAAAAGGAGATACTGTCCATTTTGAAGGTGAGAAACCCATCACGGTTAAAATTAATTTAGAAAACGAAATACCATCCACCTTATTTACGGAGTTTACTATAAAAGTGTAGTCTTCTCAATTTGAGAAGACTACATTTCATCTATCAGTTGTTCAACTGCAGGTATATCGGCTGGGGCCCATTTTAGGGAAGCTAAATTCTCTCTCTTAAGCCACATCAGCTTTGAATGCTCACTAGGTTTCGGAGTTCTTTCCACGACTCTACATTTAATCGATATTAATTGAATAATAAATGTTTCGTATTCATGTGTATTAGAATGAAAAACCTCATTAAACGTTTCAATCCTACAGTCCAATTCTTCCGCAATTTCTCTTTTTAGGGCAGAGTAAATGTCTTCATTTGCTTCTACCTTCCCACCAGGAAACTCCCACATATTTGGTATCGACATGTCGGGAGACCGTAAAGCGCATAGAATTTCTTGTTGATCATTTTCAATAATAGCTGCTACTACTTTTATTTGTTTTTTCATCATTGCCTCCTAATCATTACTTCCATTCATTATGATATCATTTTTCTTAGAAAGTTTCTTTTAAGTATATTTCTTGCAAAATCTTTACAGCAAGACTATTTGGTGGTACTTTATTTTTTTTATTTAGAAGAGATAATTACTTTGCTCAAATGAAGGGTACGAGTTTATTGCTAGATTAGTAAATCAAGCAAAGAAAATTACCGCTGTTTCCTAAACTAGGTTTTTTTCTTTAATTGAAGATGCTTCATAACCTCGAATTATGTAAATAATTAGTTTTTTTTCTTGAAAAGTATGGGTAAATTTTAATAAGATTAGGTTATAGCATTCTAAAACAAAGAGAGGAAGTGGGACATGCCTTTTAAAGCTCGAACAGAATCAAATGAATTGAAGACTCTAAGGATATTAAACACTCGGATGGAACTATCAGCTGAGGAGCAGAAACACTATTTAAATCTTGAAAAAGGATATGAAGGAGAAATTCAGTTTGATTTATTAACAGAGAAGCTTCAATGTGAATGCTTAATAATCAATGATTTACTTCTTGAAGTAAATCACACAAAATTCCAGATAGATTCTTTAATCATTCTTCAAGAAGTTATTTATGTGTTTGAAGTAAAAAATTTTGAAGGTGATTATGTATACAAACCTGATTCTTTCTACACCAATTCAGGAACTGAAATCAGAAATCCACAGGACCAGCTAAAACGATGTAAAATCCTTTTCCGTCAACTTTTACAATACCTTGGATTTTCATTACAAATCGAGGCATTTGTTGTTTTTGTTAACCCCGAGTTTTCCTTATATGAATCCCCCAAAAGCTCACCTTTTATTTTTCCAACACAACTAAATCGTTTCATGAAAAAACTTAATGTTCAGCACTCCAAATTAAATATTAGCCATACAAAGCTTGCTGAAAAATTAGTTTCGTTACATATTACGGAATCGCTTTCTTCACAGATCCCGGCTTATCAGTATGACCAGTTAAAAAGGAAATTAACATGTAAAAAATGTAAGGGCTTTTCAGTATTTCAATGTGGAAAGAAAATAAGATGTAATGATTGCGGGCAGGAGGAAGAGGTAACATCTGCCGTTTTAAGAAGTGTGGAAGAATTGAGGCTTTTATTTCCGACAAAAAAAATCACCACCAATCTTGTACATGAATGGTGCATGGTTGTGGAATCTAAAAAAACAATTAGAAGGATTTTGAAGGAAAATCTTAAAACTCACGGACAAAAAACTTGGACACATTATGATTGAGTAATAGTTGATTTGATCATTCTGCTTTTCATATTTTGTTAGTTTTAGTAGAGCGGGTTCTTATCGGAGCCCGTTTTTTAATATTAAATAGGCTTTCGGTCACTGAGCGACTGTCTTAGAGCCCTTTTTCCAATTTTAAAAAGAGCTTCGGTCACTGAGGGGCTGTCTCAGAGCCCGTTTTCCAATTTCAAAAAGGGTTTCGGTCAGTGAGCGACAGTCTCAGAGCCCGTATTTCAATTTTTAAAAGGGTTTCGGTCACTGAGGTAATGCCTAAGAGCCCATTTTCCAAATTTAAAAAGGGTTTCGGTCACTGAGGGGCTGTCTCAGAGCCCATTTTCCAATTTCAAAAAGGGTTTCGGTCACTGAGGGGCTGTCTCAGAGCCTTTTTTCCAATTTCAAAAAGAGTTTCAGTCAGTGAGCGACAGTCACAGAGCCCATTTTCCAATTATAAAAAAGATTTCGGTCAGTGAGCGACAGTCACAGAGCCCGTTTTCCAATTTTAAAAAGAGTTTCGGTCACTGAGCAACAGTCACAGAGCCC
>JAUZPL010000198.1 GCA_030705955.1 Bacillota bacterium
AATGCTGGTGTTGGGGTACTCGCTTCCACACATGAGTTAACTTTTGATGATTACAATAACGTGATCAAAGTGAATCAAAATGGTGTCTTTTTTGGGGCCAAATATGCTATTCGTGAAATGTTGAAAACTGGCGGAGGATCAATTGTAAACACCGCGAGTATTTTAAGCCATGTCGGTCAAGCGGGCGCCTTTGCCTACAACGCCTCTAAAGGTGCTGTCAATATTTTAACAAAATCACTAGCGTTAGAATATGCAGCCCAAAATATTCGTGTGAATGCCGTTTGTCCAGGTTATGTGGAAACGGGTATGGTTAATAAAGAAGCCCTTGGCGAATTTTATGATGGATTAGTTGCACAGCATCCCGTTGGAAGACTAGGCCGACCAGAAGAGATTGCACATGCCATCGTGTTCTTATGCGAAAATGAGTTTATGACTGGAAGTTCTTTAATCATTGACGGCGGGTATACCGCTCAATAATAAAATAGTGGCTGATTCAAATGATTCATTAATTGAGTCAGCTTTTTATCTACCTTAAAATAAAGCCACAAATCATTTATCAGTAATAATCCAGTAGGGTATTAACTGAAGATATTTTGGAACTACTTTGTTCAATATTCATTCCGACGACTTAAGTAGTACAACTTTGCCTTCAAATCTTAAAGTATGGTGCAAGCCTGTTCCTTTTAGGTGATAAATAAGTAAAGTCATTTCTTTAATTTAATAAATAATGCATGTCATAACACTCTTTGTAAAACAATCAAAGAGTGTTTTTTAGAAAAATAAAACAAACCGAATTTAAATAATATTTTTTTGTTGTGCAGATTGTTGTGCAATTTGTTTTTCAATAAATGATTTTAAGAGTGTTACTTTCAGGGAATATTTCTTACCTTTAATAATTATATCGGCTTTGTCTTGATCTGAAAAACCTTCTAATTTGAATAAATTATTTTGAATCACATATTGTTTTGTTGCTGGATTATAAGAAAATTTCGCATTTTCTAATTCACTTTTGACTAAAGGCTGAATAGTGGCTTGAGCTAATTTTTGAGTAGCTATCAGTGGATCTTGTAATGTGTCAATAAACTTCGGACCAAAGAGTGCGCTACCAATTACCGCTATTACAACCAAGACAAGGGCAATTTTTATAGTGAATCGAAGGATGAGAGGCACAACAAAAAGTAAAATAATAAAAGAAATAATCATGAATAAATGATTTAATATAAAATCCAACATATTACACCTCCGGAATGTCTTATACATTATTGCCACAATTCGTTTGTTTCAAAAGCAAAAGAGAAGGAAACTCAATCAGTTTCTTTTTCTTAAACGCCAACCTTCAAATACGATAAGTTTAAACTTGTAACTTTGGGATAAAAAAATAGCTCAATAACAACAAAAATGACTATCAAATTGATATACAATTCAATAGTCATTATGATTGATTGTTGGTACCTTGGGGTGTTTCATCTCAAAGTAGCTAAAATTTCCTGCATTTTACTTCTTACAAGAGGATAAAAATTATTTTTTGCATCAGTGGTGCTATTACCTCCAAAAAATCCTGAACCTGGGCAGGTTTTAACAACATGTCCTGTATTGTCATCCAACACACTTTCTCAAGTATTCATATCCCACCAATGATGGTATGTATGTGATACTGTCCACTGAAGGTGTTAATCCAAGTTTAATGCAAAGTAAAGCAGCAACCGTTATGTTAGTTTTTCTTTGTGCTTCTGTCATTTGATCATTTCCAACGTCAAAATTACCAACGTTTTCAATAGCTAATGCGTTTGCTTCAATGGTTGGCGTTACAGATTTATTTGTTAGACCAAACGAAGCCTTGAGGTGGCGTGTTAAATGGTCTGCCTAACACGACAGTTCCATCCGGGAATGTCGTTAATTGCTGGCTAATATCTGACCATCCCATCCCATTAATATGGTAATCCTTCATAGCATTCATCAACGAAAAATGATTGGAACCGTTAAAGTTTTTATAAGACGGTGAGTAGGTGTGATGTTCTTGAAAGAACATTATTTTTCTTGGAATTTTTGGTTAAATAACCAATCCCTGAATTGATCTCTGGTCATCAGTACAAACTGCCCGCTCATCGTAAGTTTGGTGGGAATAATTTTTATTTTTTGCCCCACAAAAACGACATCAGAGGAAAGTCCATTCGCTGTTTTAATCAATTGGACTGACGAATTAAATACTTGGGAGAGTTTCCAAAGTATATCCCCTGCAACTACTTCATACATAATCGGTGTCCGCAATTTCTGGCCAACCAGTAATAAGTCAGATTGTAATCCATTTCTCAATTCGAGGTCCTTTAAAGTGGTCCCATAAGTACTGGCAATTTTCCATAATGTATCTCCTGATTTTACATCATAAGTATTCCTAGGATTATTAGCTGCATTGACTGGAGAAATATTTATGAACATCAATAAAATCAAACTTAAAGAAAGTACCACTTTTTTGTTCATTTTCAATTCCCTTTCTAGCTAAGTAACTTTAAAATTTTCTATAGATTTTTCCTCTTGGGTTGTTGAATTGTTACGTGTTTTGGAGGTTTTGGATACTCTGCCTTACCTGCATCGTCGGGACCCGTTAGGTTATTTCTCTGATCAAGAACTTTTCCAGAATACTCAATAGGGTTAATATCTGTCATTTTTTGTTTTCACCTCCACTAATTTACCTGAATGAAATTCTAGCTTTTCTTTTCTTGAAGTTTCAGCTTCATCTCGGCATCACTCATATTGGGATTTTTTCTGGGCGGGTTTTTACTTAATGCCTTCTTCAATTCTTCTGATGCATCATCACCAGTATTATACTTTCCATCCATTCCTGGTTCCCTCCTTTTCACCTTTATTATGATCCTGTTTAAAATGTTCATTCTTACTTGAATTTTATAATCTAAAGGATGGGCATTGAGGTGCTAATAAGCTCCATCGTTTATGAAAAAAAGCAAACCAAAATAAGCCATTAGGTCCATCTCATAAGCTCTTTTACACATAGGCATTTTTTCTAGCGAATACAATGTAATAAATCTTTTCAATAGGGGCGATGAGATGCCTAAAAACATAAATTATAAGTTATCGATTCAACAAATGATTAGCATTATTAGAAATGGACTAAATATGACTCCAGTGCCAAAAAATATAACTATCGTCGGAGCAGGGCTAGCAGGACTAGTTGCAGGTTCTTTATTAAAGGCGGCTGGACATTATGTAACAATTCTTGAAGCAACCAACAATGTTGGCGGCCGTGTCTGTACATTGAGTTCCCCCTTTAGCCATGGACTTTATTTAAACGTTGGCCCAATGCGTATTCCTGATACCCATTTTTTGACCTTAGAGTATATAAATAAATTTGGATTAACTGTTAATCTGTTTATAAATCGAACCCCATTGGATATTCTTTATATTAATGGAATGAAAACACGTCTTAACATTTTTGAAAGTAATCCAGGAATTCTAAACTTCCCTGTTAAGCCGAATGAAAGTGGAAAAGGTGCAGAGGAACTGTTAAATTTAGCTATACAGCCCATTATGAATTTTATAAACAAAGACCCGGCTAGAAATTGGGCTCTCATCGAAAAAGAATTTAAGAACTACTCACTAGGTTTATTCTTAAAATCTTACCAT
>JAUZPL010000199.1 GCA_030705955.1 Bacillota bacterium
AGCTGTCGAACGAGAGATGTTAAATTCTCGCATGATTTCAGAAATGGTAAAGTGGGAGCGGTTGTTGATATACCGCATGATGATATTAATCCGTTCAACTTTTTTCATCGGGACTCCTAAACAGTATCATTTTTTGACATGATTTAAGGCTATCATATATCTATCAAGTGAAGTAGACAAGTCATTTGATTCATTTAAAAAAGAGGAAGGTTTTGAATATGACAGATTATATCCTAGAAGAAAAAGACAGCTTTACCGTTTTAGGTTTTGGCACTGAGCTTACGAGCCATTACACAGACTTTGCTGGCTTAAATAAGGAAAAGTCAGACTTTTGGCAGGCCGTAAGCCAAGATGGCAGGCTTGATACTTTAAAAGAATTAGCCGCAAATAACTACATTTTTGCTGTGAATGAAGCGGTGAATAACAAGATGATGCATTATGCTGGCGTCATGACAAAGGCATCGGCACCAGAACAAGAGGAATCTAGAGTGATCCAATTTCCTAAGGGAGAATACCTCGTTGTAAAAGGGGAAGGGAAGACGGCTGAAGAATTAAACAATAAGCTTACTGGCATTGCCTTTGGGCAAGTCTTGCCAGAAGCGAAGAATTTTGCCTATGTGGGTGGGCCAAATGCAACAGTTGAAATGGGGCAGCGAAACGGCTTAGTATTTGGTGAAATGTGGATTCCAGTTATTAAAAAGTAGGAGGGATGGAAAGGTCTTATATCGTTGATTTTAAAAATGTGTCTACGGTTGGTTTAGAATCTTCCCCTGTGGCAAGCGCACTTGCGGGTTTACGTGCAAATGAGGCGCGTTACTTTATGAACAAATACAAGCATGAATTTACAGTTGTACCAGCTAGTGAGGCCTGTGAGACCCTTGATTATGTGAACCAAATTTTAAAAGAACGTGATATTGAGTTTACGGCAAAGCCTTTAGAAACATCACGTTTTCAAGTGGAAAATATCAAATTTGCCTACGTCTTTTATGAGGATGGTCTTAGTGTCAATGTCATGTATACGGTTGATGACCCTAAGCCGAAACGGGCCGTTGGTTTTAAGCTTTCTGAGGGGATGGAGATACCAAAGGAGTTAGAAGAGAAGTTTAAGTTTGCTAGGCAGAAGTCCAAACTAGCTGGAACCATTCGGGGCTCTTATTTTGTCATTAAAGGTGAATATTAAAGGTAGCAAAAAGGGATCCAATAATTTTTGTATTTCGTTACTTTTTGAGGGTTAAGGGTATTTTACTCTTGGCCTTTTTTGAGTTTATAAACACTTTTCCACAATAATTAAGTTGTAAATAATTTAAAAGTAAATATATGGTAATTCGACAAATATCTATGCTATTATTAGATTAAAAGTACGATATAATATAGGTCGATAGAAAAAGTAGAGGCGGGGGAGTTAAAGTGGAAGCTATTCAAGAAATGAATAGAAAAGTGCTGCGAACAAAGAATACCCTTATGTTTTTTACATTTTTAATTTCAATTATGGCCGAAGAGGCATATGGTTTTATTTTCCACAGGGATATTACTAAAATGTGGATGTTAGGAATTGAATTTGTAGGATTTATTAGTCTATTTCTTATACTGCAAAAGGTTTTGAAGAAAGAGCATTTATTTCCTTATTTAAGTATAATCCTCATTTATGGCTGTACCATTACATTAATTGTAGTGGAGGGTGGTTCAGTTTCTAACAACCAGATGATTGCATTCCTACAGGTTTATTCTATTATCCAGTTATCTCTTTCTATCTTTTTATTAGGTACCACATTAGGTTTAACTGCCGTTATTCTTAACTTTGTCATGGCAATGGACAAGGCTACTGAGGATGCTTTTTCAAATGGATTAATGACCTTTATTTTAACAGCAATTGCGCTATTCTCTTTAGTGAAAATTAACCAAAATCAAAAAGATAAGGTTGAATCATTATTAATAGAATCTGATCATAATGCAAAAGAAAAGCAAGAGCAAAAAGAGCTTCTTGAACGTGAGATTACCCAGATGGTAGATAATATTAATGATATTAATCAACAGGTTCAAAATAATAGCGGTGCACAAAGGGAAATGAAAGTGGCTGTCCAAGAAGTTGCAGCAGGAGGTCAGACTCAGAGCGGCCAGGTTGCAGCTATTGCTGGGAATTTCCGTGATACTGTATTAGCAATGGAAAAAATGGATCAAGTGACAAAAGAATTATACCAAGATACTGAAGCGGCCAATGGAATAACTAAAAATGGTGAAAAGAAAGTACTTGAGCTAAAGAAAAATATGGATGAATTAAATGGCATGATTAAGGCCGTCAATGAAGTCTTTGAAAATCTAACAAATAAAATTCATGAGACAAATGAATATGCAGATGTGATTAAAGACATCACTGCACAAACCAACTTGTTGGCATTAAATGCTAGTATTGAAGCAGCCCGCGCTGGTGAGGCTGGAAAAGGATTTTCAGTTGTGGCAGAGGAAATTCGGAAGCTTGCTCAAACGACCAAAACGACCACAGATAATATTACAAGCAACCTATCTGGTGTAAATCAAGCCAATTTATTAGCAGTTGAAAAGTTAAGTGAAAGCTCCATCAAATTTAAAACAAGTGCGGATACCACGATCGAGGTCGCAAACTATTTTGGGCAACTAAATGAAACCGTTTCAGCGCTAAATAATAAGTTTAATAGCTATGAAGTGCTTGTTGATGATATTAAGAGAAAATCATCATATGTAGAGATGTCGACAAATGAATTAGCTGCAGTTGTTCAAGAAGCAACAACAAGCCTTGAGGATATGAGCTCAACAATTGAGGCAATTAGTGAAGACAATCTGCAAATTGCGGAAAATATTAAGGAACTATCAAATAGTGCTGAAAAAATAAAAACCGCTTTTTAATTGATTTTAAGTCTAGTATTGTAGCAATTAAATCAGCATCGAACTGAAGCGGGTGGTATGCCTCATAATATTGGCTCGATTCGTGTCCTTGAAAAGCTGGATTTGAAAAAGAAAGAAAAATTGTGAAAATAAATGGAAAGTGACTGGACCACCAAGTCTTGGCCATGTTAAATGACGAAGAGTAAGAAGAACCCTTAGGGGCTTTTAGGCTGTCGAAGTTTCGGCAGCCCATTATTTTTTTACTTTTTTAATTGAAAAATATTGATTTTTTGTTTCTTCTTGAAACGGCCCGTCCTTATTAAAAGTCTTTTAGTCATTGAGAGGATGTCTTAGAGCCTGTTTTCCAATTTTAAAAAGAGTTTTGGTCACTGAGGGACTGTCTCAGAGCCCGTTTTTCAATTTTAAAAATGGTTTTGGTCACTGAGCGACTGTCTCAGAGCCCGTTTTCCAATTTCAAAAAAAGTTTCGGTCATTGAGAGGATGTCTTAGAGCCTGTTTTCCAATTTCAAAGAGGATTACGGTCACTGAGGGACTGTCTCAGAGCCCGTTTTCCAATTATAAAAAGAGTTTCGGTCACTGAGCGACTGTCTTAGAGCCCGTTTTCCAATTATAAAAAGAGTTTCGGTCACTGAGCGACTGTCTCAGAGCCCGTTCTCCAATTATAAAAAGAGTTTTGGTCACTGAGCGACTGTCTCAGAGCCCGTTTTCCAATTTCAAAAAAAGTTTCGGTCA
>JAUZPL010000002.1 GCA_030705955.1 Bacillota bacterium
AATTGTTCTGTGTAGTAAAGAACCGTTTTTGTGTAGCAAACCTCCGCTTTTGTGTAGTAATCCTCCAATCCTGTATAGCAAAATGCAAAGTTTATGTAGTAAAAATTGTTCTGTGTAGTAAAGAACCGTTTTTGTGTAGCAAACCTCCGCTTTTGTGTAGTAATCCCCCAATCCTGTGTAGCAAAATGCAAAGTTTATGTAGAAAAAGTGACTAGTAAAGAAAATCAAAAGGTTTCTGAGAAAATTTGTTTGCATTGGGGGCGCTTACATTAAGGGTGGTTTCTTGATTATCTGTCTCGCATTCGTTAAAGTGGTTATTGAAAATAAAATTTTGGAGGTTTGTTCATGACACACATTCGCTTTGATTATTCAAAAGCACTCTCCTTCTTTGGAGAACATGAGCTTACATATCTACGTGATGCGGTAAAAGTTGCCCATCATTCATTACATGAAGGAACAGGTGCAGGCAGTGACTTCCTTGGTTGGATTGATCTACCTGTAGATTACGATAAAGAAGAATTTTCACGTATTTTAAAATCTGCGGAAAAAATTAAATCTGATTCAGATGTATTGCTTGTAATTGGTATTGGTGGTTCCTATTTAGGTGCCAGGGCTGCAATTGAAATGCTGAACCATAGCTTCTATAACGCCCTTCCAAAGGAGAAGAGAAAGACTCCTCAAATTATTTTTGTTGGAAATAGTATTAGTTCCTCTTATATGAGGGATGTCATGGATCTTCTTGAAGGAAAAGACTTTTCTATTAATGTCATTTCAAAATCCGGTACAACAACTGAACCAGCTATCGCATTCCGGCTTTTCCGAAAGCTTCTTGAAGAAAAATATGGCGTAAAAGAAGCGCGTAAACGCATTTATGCCACAACTGATAAAGCACGTGGGGCTTTAAAAACATTAGCGACTGAAGAAGGCTATGAGTCCTTTGTGATTCCTGATGATGTTGGAGGACGTTATTCCGTTCTAACTGCCGTTGGTTTACTTCCAATTGCAGCGAGTGGAGCAAGCATTGAAAAAATGATGGAAGGTGCAGCAGCTGCCCGCACTGATTTTGGTCATTCTGAACTTGAAGAAAATGCTGCTTATCAATATGCTACTGTTCGAAATGTTCTTTATAATAAAGGAAAAACGATTGAAATGCTTATTAACTATGAGCCAGGTTTGCAATATTTCTCCGAATGGTGGAAACAGTTATTTGGTGAAAGTGAAGGAAAAGATCAAAAAGGGATTTACCCATCATCTGCAAACTTCTCAACTGACCTTCATTCCCTAGGTCAATATGTTCAAGAAGGTCGCAGGGATTTATTTGAGACAGTTATTAAAGTAAAAAATCCACGTCATGAGTTAACAATTGAAAAGGAAGCAAACGATCTTGATGGCCTAAATTATTTAGCTGGCCAAACCATTGATTTTGTTAATAACAAAGCTTTTGAAGGAACCATGCTTGCTCATACAGATGGTGGAGTGCCAAACTTAATTGTTACCATCCCTTCAATGGATGAATATACATTTGGCTATTTAGCATATTTCTTTGAAAAAGCTTGTGCAATGAGCGGTTATCTGTTGGGTGTTAATCCATTTGATCAACCAGGGGTAGAAGCATATAAAGTAAATATGTTTGCTCTTCTAGGTAAACCTGGATATGAAGAGAAAAAAGCAGAATTAGAAAAAAGGTTATAAATCGAAGGGGTGCTGTCTTTTTGGACAGTGCTCTTTTTCTTTTGCATCACATGAAACACTTAAAGCATGGAGAAACTATCAAAAAGGGGGTTTTAGGATGATTGAATTACCTTCAAAAGTAGAAGGAAAGCAGTTTGATCTATATAAGCTCGAACAAAAATTAAAACCAATCGGATATTCGATTGGCGGAAATTGGGATTATGACCATGGGGAGTTTGACTATAAGATTAATGATGAAGAAGGGTATCAGTTTCTTCGCTTGCCTTTTCAGGCGGTTGATGGACAGCTTGATGCAAATAATTGCACAGTAGAGCTTGGAAGACCATTCTTGTTATCGCATTTATACCAAGAGGGCCTTGATGACTTTTCTGATACAGGCAATTTTACAGGATCATTTAATCAGTTTGCTGAACCAGTGGATAAAGATGCAAGCTTTCCTGAGCAGTTTATTGATACAGGAAAAAGGCTAGTTGAAGAAGTGGAAAGAGTCCTATTTAATGATTAATAGTTGATCATCTTTTTCAATTTGAAGGGAATGGGAAGGATTCAACATCGTTTCTTCCCCCCTCTTCAAACCAATTAATAGATTTCCCTCTTTATAGAGTTGATGATAAATTTCCTCCATTGTTTTCCCAATTATCTCCTCATCTACTGAAAAGGCTCGCAGTCTGCTTTCCCGTAATTGATAAATAAAAGTAGATAAAAGTCCATCCCCACTTGAGTGTAGACTGTTAATCATAAAAACACTAGTTAATTTATTTGATTGAATAACTTCGTCTGCCCCTGCTCTGATGGCATTGATAACCTGCTCTGAAGTTAAAATCTCTACAATACATTTAACATTTGGGCATAAACCCTTAATGGTCAAAAGGGTTAAAATACTGTTCATATCTGCTTGAAGCTCATCATTGCCACGGTCCGCGGTAATTAAAACCTTTTCTGCATGCTCAACACTACTTTTTAAAATCGTTTCATCTATATGAGATTTCCCTTGAATAAAATGGACGTATCTTGACGGGACAGGGTTTGCTTCTAATGTTTCATCAATTAAAACAACAGTTTGTGGATTCTTAGGAATGGTGAGTCTATTAATTAATTCCCTGGAACGTTCATTCCAGCCAATAATAATGATATGCCCGCTGCCTTTAAAGGTAATTTTGCCCTCGGAAAGAGCGTCCTGCCTTGTGACAGCTGTTGCGGCAAGTGTAATAAAGTAGGAAGAAACGAAACCAGCACCGAGCAGTATTAGAATGACTGCTGTGATCCGCCCAAGTACAGAATGGGGAACATAATCACCATATCCCACTGTAGAAGCTGTAATAATAGCCCACCAAATACCATCAAAAATAGATGGAAAGGTTGCTGGCTCCAATATATGGATTGAAATTCCAAATGTAAGAAATACAAGAAGTGCAAACAATAAGATTCGAAAAAGGAGCGGCATACGTAAAAAACTTATATAAAAACGATTTGTCATGCCATCACCTCTGATTTTCTTTTTTCTCTCTCAATTATTGACGAAAAAGGCTAATCTCATAAGTTGATGAATAAACTTACTTTTCGGAAATTTTAAAAAATTGAGAAAAAACTCACTTGTTTATTGGCTTGAAACCGAATATTGTAATATTAATACTATTATGATAGTAAAAATAGGAAGGAATGAGCAGATGACAAATTTGAACATGCTATTGTCGGATATCGAAAATACGAGAACTGAGATGATATCACTAGCCTTTCAATATGGATACTCGAACCCGAACGTTATCCAGTGCAGTCAAAAGCTTGATAATCTCTTAAATACCTATCATAAAATTCAAAAGTGAACTAGATTAAATTGAAAAGCTCTCCTAAAAAGGAGGGCTATTTTTAGTGTGAAAAAAGGAATAATTTCCTTCGGATGAACAAATAGTAAAAGTAATGTTTTATTGGAGAATATTTCATTTGATGGATAAGTTTTTTATAAGGAGTTAAAAAAGAGTGCTCATTCAAAGAATAAAGGAACAGAGATTGTTCATACTTGCATTTCTTATTTTGGCTGCCTATCTTGCTCCACTTTTTATTTTACAAGAGAATGCACATATACGTGTTCATGATAATCTAGACTCCAACTTAGCCTGGTACAAGGTTTTAGCGAAGAGTGGAAAAATATTTGGATCCACAAGTGCAATCATACCGCAAATCATAAATGGGCTTCCTAGAAATGCCTTTGGGACAGAATTTAGTGGAATTGTGTGGCTTTATGCACTTTTCCCCATCATGACAGCATATGCAATTAGCCAAGCGCTTACAAGGGTAGTAGCGTTCTTTGGTATGTATTTGCTGCTAAAGACCCACTTATTGAACGATAAAAAGTGGGAATTTTATCAGATTGGTGTTTCTCTTGCTTTTTCACTTACACCATTTTGGCCATCTGGAATGCTAAGCACACTTGGAATGCCATTAGCTCTTTTTGCATTCTTAACTATTCGGAATGGAAAAGGTGCATTGAAGGACTATTTAGTCCTAACTCTCTTGCCTTTTTATTCAAGTTTTGTGTTAGGATTTTTCTTCTTTTTAAGTGGGATGGGGGTTTTTTGGCTTTGGGATTGTGTGAAGGGGAAAGGCTGGAATGTTCGTTTCCTCATTTCTATTGGCTATATGACATTGATATACATCCTTGTGGAGTATAGATTAGTTTCATCCTTTCTTTTTAAAACGGAGCCAAACAGCCGAGATGAGTATGTCCATGCGCATCTTTCATTTTGGGGAGCTATCCGCCTTGCAATCAAAAACTATTGGTTAGGACATACCCATGATTTGACTGTTCATGGACCAATCATTTTGCCGGCTGCTTTTATCGCCTTTTATTTCGTAATTTCGAAAAAATTATGGAAAACAGAGAGGATTTTTGTTCTATTTTTTTTCCTAAATGGCTTTCTTTCATTTTGGTATGCTTTTTGGTTTTATAAAGGGTGGCTGCCATTGACAAAGAGAGTTCACTTTTTGGATACCTTTAATTTTGCACGTTACCATTTTTTAAGGCCTCTAATCATTTATGCTGGCTTTGCACTTGCACTCAGAATTATTTCGATGCAAGGAGAAAGATGGCTGAAAATAACAAAGTGGCTCATTATTTTACAGCTGGGTGTACTATGTTTATTTAACGAAGAAATCATTTATCATAAAAAGCCAACAGTAAAAGAGTTTTATGCAGAAGATCTTTTCCATGAAATAAAAGATTATATTGGCCTTCCACAAAAAGAGTATCGGGTTGCAAGTATTGGAATTCATCCAGCCATCTCCCAATACAATGGGTTTTATACTCTTGATACTTATAATAACTTTTATCCATTACAGTATAAGCACCAATTTCGTAAGATCATTGCTAGTGAGCTTTCAAGGAATAAAACCATTCGTACCTACTTTGATCAATGGGGCGGCCGCTGTTATATTTTTTCTAGTCAGCTTGGCAAGCATTACATGATTAAAAGGAATTCAAAAAGACATTTAAAAAATCTAAGGCTTAATATGGATGTTTTTAAAAGCATGGGGGGGAAATACATCTTTTCCGCTTTGCCAATTGATAATGCCTTTGAAAATAAGCTTTTTTTAACAAGAGTATTTAAATCTAAAAAATCTGCTTGGAAAATCTATTTGTATAAGGTTATGTAACGGAGGAACAGCTATGAATGAACCAGTACTGACGATTGTAGTGCCTTGTTTTAACGAAGAAGAAGTGTTGCCCGATACTATATCTGAACTTCACCAGATGTTACTTCAGCTTATAAATGAAAGACTCATTTCTAAAAGAAGCAAGCTGCTTTTTGTCGACGATGGAAGTAAAGACGAAACATGGAATTTAATTTATAAGGAAGGATTAAGAAACGAATTTGTACGTGGTTTAAAACTCTCGCGTAATGTTGGACACCAAAATGCCCTGCTTGCAGGATTATTTTCGGCAAAAAAAAATTCGGATTGCATGATTTCGATTGATGCTGACCTGCAGGATGATATTGGCGTGATTCGTGATTTTATAATGAAGTTTCATGAGGGCTATGAAATTGTCTATGGAGTTCGAAAACGTCGTGATACGGATACCTTTTTTAAAAGAAGTACTGCTGAAGGATTTTATAAAGTGATGAAAAAATTAGGGGTGGATCTCGTATATAATCATGCTGATTTTCGCCTGATGAGCAAACGAGCAGTTCGCGAACTTGAAAATTTTGATGAAGTGAATTTGTTTTTAAGAGGGATTGTTCCACTTTTAGGATTTCGTTCCACTGAAATTTATTATGACCGAAAGGAACGGCTAGCTGGGGAATCTAAATATCCTTTAAAAAAAATGCTTGCTTTTGCTTTTGATGGGATCACTTCCTTTTCCATTACACCCATTCGATTTGTTCTAATCCTAGGATTTGCTTCCTTCTTTGTCAGTCTTTTATTTGGTATGTATTTTCTAGTGCTAAAATTCTTTGGTACCACTCAAACAGGATGGACATCATTAATTACTTCGATTTGGCTTATTGGCGGACTTCAGTTGATTGCGATTGGTTTAATCGGGGAATATATCGGGAAAATTTATAAAGAAACGAAACATCGTCCAAAATTTATTGTAGAGATGGATATGTTGAATTTAGGACTTCCAAAAACAGAAAGCCCTAGTTTATATGAAAAACGGCAAGAGCATAAAGAGGCTCAGATAATATCTGAAACGAACGGTTAAAAGGACTTCCTCGAGAAGTCCTTTTTGTGTATTACAATCATGATCTACTGAATAGTATGTAAAGACAAGCTTTCGTTTATGGGGGGAAATAAACATTGAATACCTTTTTTAGTTACATCCTATTAGGCCTTTCACTCGCTGCCCCGATAGGCCCAATTAATGCCGCGCAAATTGATAGGGGGATTAAGAATGGTTTCCTTCATTCATGGCTAGTTGGTGTAGGGGCAGTTATAGCGGACGGGATTTATATGCTGGTCGTCTATATAGGGACAGTCCAGTTCCTTCAAACTGAAATTATAAAGACATTCTTATGGTCTTTTGGTTCTTTTGTCCTTATATATACGGGTGTTGAAAGTATGCTTAGTGCAGGGAAAATAAATCTGGAGCAATATCGGAAAAAGGATTCTCCTTTAAAATCCTTTTTTTCAGGCTTTTTAATGTCTATATCCAATCCATTAACCATTCTTTTTTGGCTGGGGATTTATGGATCGATTCTGGCGAAGACAGCTACAACTTATGAAAGTGCCCAGCTTATCATTAATAGCTGTGCTATTTTTATTGGATTAATGCTATGGGACATCATGATGGCAGGCGTTTCAAGCAACTTTCGTAAATTTTTAACATCGGGCATACTGGTATATATCTCGTTGTTTTCTGGGCTCTCCCTGATTGGATTTGGGATTTACTTTGGGGTACAGGCACTTAATCAACTTTTCACATAGAAAAGCTAGATGTGATCCATCCAGCCTTTTTAGGTGGGTTGTGGTTTATATGCACCCTTCTTGTTCCATTTATAATGCATAATAAATGTAACGATACTGATAATTCCAATAAATAAAAGGCTGATAAAGAATCCAGGCCGGCTTGAATCATGAAATAATGTACCAAATACGGCTGTTAGGATGAAAATAGCCCCTAAACCATATTTAATTTTATCCTTTGCAGTAATTTTAAGCAGCTTTGTTGAGGAAGCAAGTATGAAAATCCAGTTGTAAAGTAGCATTAAACCTGCGGCTGTTGTAATGTATTCATAAATTCGATCTGGCATGACTAAAGCCGTTACAATAGAAGCAGTAATACCGACAATAGTTAAAATTAACGCGGGCAAAGGGACTTTTAGTTTACCCCTTTTGGAAAAAATTGACGGGGCATCTCCATCTTCTGATAAGGTAACAAGAATACTTGTAACTGCATACAGGGATGCTGCCATTGTTGAAAACCCAGCAATAATTAGGGCTCCATTAAACAAATGCGGAACAAAGGATAGATGATACGGTTTTAAAGCACCAATGAATGGACTATCTTTTGTAGTGAAATCCTTCCAGACAACCATCACAACGGCAAGACCTATTGAAAGGATATAGATAATGGTTAAAAGAAATAACATGATTTTTCCAGCCTTTGGTCCCTCTTTAGGATCCTTCAGTTTTATTGCCATGAGTCCTACAATTTCAATTCCCCCAAATGCGTAAAAAGCATAGATACTTGAGGTCCATATTCCTTTCACCCCATTTGGAAGAATTTCGTTTCGATGTTTCGGAAATTTAATGGCATGATCTCCATTAAACACTCCAAAAAAGGCAAGGCAGGCAATAACTATAAACACCAGGATTGCGGCAATTTTTAAGATCGCCAATAAATTTTCAACCTTGTTAAGTAGCTTTACTCCAATAAGTAGAACCATAACCCCAAGAATGGCATACCCAGTAGCAAATACCCATAAAGGAACCTTTGGAAACCAGAACCGAGAAAAAATGGATAGTGCAGTCATTTGACTTCCCATTATAAGCATTTCTGAGCACCAGTAAACCCAACCGCTGGAAAAACCCGCCCACCTTCCAAAAGCTTTTTTTGCATAGGAACGAAAGGCACCTTTTTGAGGGTCCCTAGCAGTCATTTTCGATAATGCATCAAAAACAAAATAGGTTCCGAATGCTGCCATGATAAAAGAGATGAGAACAGACGGGCCTGCCATCCGGATGGCTAGACTTGATCCAAGGAAAAAGCCTGTTCCAATCGTACAACCTACCCCGAACAAGGAAAGCTGCCACCATTTCATGTCTCCACTATCTGCTTTTTTTGTTTTCTTTCCTATTAATTTTTCCGCATTCTCCATTCTCTACCTCCCAACCTTTTCAATCAATTTCTCGCCCAGTGGCTCCGACTGATTTATCCGTATCCTTTTGATTATTGTACGTTGGGTCCTTTACACCATAATGTTGCTTTCGATCTGTTCCGATATATTCTCCTTGATGTTCTTGTTGAATTTTATTAAATTTACGAAAATCTTCATTAACCATGGTATTTACCCTCTTTCTATTATTTATAGTTATAAGATTTACCTTTCAAACATGCTTATTCTAAACAAAGCTTGGGTTTTGTTGGAATATGACTTATTCGCAAAAAGTTTCATTATAAATTAGAAAACGGTAAAGATATAAATAAGTAAATCAAGGGGGTACTATTATGTTATCTACACAGCAACTAGCGGATTTACAAATACGATTGTTAAAGGAAAAAAAAGAATTAGAACAGCATTTACAGCAAAATGACCATTTTGGATTGACACGTGCATTTGACCATGAGGCAATGGGGGAATTATCTAATTATGATAACCACCCTGCTGACAATGGAACAGATCTTTACGAGCGTGAAAAGGACATTGCATTAAATGAACATTATGAACTCGAATTAAGCAATATAAACCAGGCATTAGAGGCAATGCAAAATGGAACTTATGGTAAATGCGCAGTTTGTGGGGGGGAAATACCAATAGATAGATTAGAAGCACTCCCAAATACAATTTACTGTAAAGAACACAGTCCTGATCAGGTTATTTCACATGATCGACCAGTTGAGGAAGGGGTATTAATGCCTCCATGGGGAAAATTTGATATGGATGATAAGAATGAGGATGTTGTTTTTGATGCAGAGGATTCCTGGCAATCAGTTGCGGAATGGGGCACATCGGAAACGCCTTCAGACTTAGCTTTTCCACAGGATGAATATAATGACATTTATATTGAAGCCAATGAAAATGTTGGATATGTGGAGGATTATGAGAACTTTGTGGGGGTCGATATGTATGGGAAAAATAGTAAGGTCTATCCAAACCCCCAGCATGAACATTATGAAGAAGAACTTGATGAAGAAGGAATTATGACAAGCTTTGGGGACTTACCAGCCTATGAACATGATCCATACGTTGACAATGATGATTGAATCTAAATGAAAACAGCTTTCGACAGAAAGCTGTTTTCCAAAGGTTATTTTTGGGTATTCGTTTTGTTTAATGGAATATCTTCTCTATTTACATCATCAATGACAGCACCAATTTCACCTTCTGTATATGTGTCACTAACTTGTTCATGCGTGGTGGCGAGACCATTCGAAAGTGTGTCGTTTTTTTCATAATCACTCGTATCGAATGTACGTCCAGCTAGCTTCGTACTATCATTTGGAAGCTTTTTATTCATTTGTTTGCACTCCTTTAACTTGTATTTTTACAAACGTATTTTTTACAACTTCAAGGGAGATTACTCCCGTAAATATTTTAAAGTGGAGCTGATCGAAATGAATCAAAAAAAAAATTTTCCATCAAGAAATGAGTTAGACCAAGCCTATCATATGCTTCAAGACCAAATTACAAGAATTTCCGTTAAAGAGGAAGAGGAAATGATTGAAGAGGAAATAGTTAAAAGAGGTAAGTTCGAGTAACATGGATCAAACTATTTTTTTAAAAAATAACTGGTTGAAGCAGGTTTTCTCTAGACCCACCCATCATATATTTGATATGATTTCAGAAGAATTTACTGGGGTGGTATAAGATGGAATTAGATATAAGGGAAACGATAGCAAAAAGATCCGCTTGGATTAGCTTAATAAGTAATACCGTTTTAACAATTGGGAAAGTTATTGTTGGCCTTTTTGGACATAGTGATGCGGTGTTTGCGGACGGTATTCATTCAGCAGCTGATGTTTTTGCTTCAGTTATCGTGTTGTTAGTGATTAGAATTTCTAGTAAGCCAGCTGACCAAGAGCATCCATATGGACATGGTAAGGCAGAGGTTATTGTTTCAGGTATTGTCGGAATTTTGTTATTTCTTGTTTCTATTTATGTAGTATACGAAGGAATAAGCGGGTTTTTTCATCAAGTTGAAACACCAAGCTTTTTGGCAATGGGGGCAGCCGTATTTTCCTTTATTGCAAAGCTACTTTTATTCCGAACATCATTGGCAGTAGCGAAGCAGAACAATAGCAAAGCACTTGAGGCAATAGCCTTTGATCATAAAGCTGATATATGGGCATCAATAGCGGCTGCAATCGGTGTATTTATTTCTATTATTGGTGAATATTTAAATCTTCCGTTCTTACTTTATGGGGATAAGGCTGCCAGTATATTTGTTGCTTATTTAATCTTTAAAATATCAAAGGAAATGCTGACGGAATCCTTTGATATATTGTTGGAAAGAAATATAAATAGCAAGATGCTTCAAGATTATGTGGCAATCATTTCAGAATTTCCTGAAGTAAAACGGATTGACAGAATTAGGGGAAGAGAACATGGACATTATATTTTAGTTGATTTGCGAATTTCAATTGATCATTCGATGACAATAAAAGAAGGCCATGACCTATCAAAGGCAATAAAGCAAAGGCTTATAAAGAAATTTGACAACATTGAAGAGGTGTTAATTCATTTAAATCCTTACTACCGAGAAATTCCATAAAAAAACAAGGTTTGTACTTTCGTGAATTTGGGTTTATGATAATGATGGATTACATTTTCTTGTTGTAAAGGGGTTGATATTTTTGAGTTATCCGATAGACCCGGACCCTAGTAGGCAGGGGGAAGTCAATATCTTAGATTTGATTGAATTGGTTTCTGCAAGAATATCAGCTCGAAAAGGTAGGATGGCTTCCTCGGGATAAAGTGAGGAGGTTTTGAAAATGATTGAGATTTTTAAAAGTAATGATGATAAAACTTTACAAATGATTGAAACCATTACAAAAGGCTGCTGGGTGAATATGTATTCCCCAACAGAAGAAGAAATTAACCGTTTAGCAGCAGATGCTCAAATCTCAGTGGATTTAATTAAGGATGCTTTGGACGATGAAGAACGCCCAAGGATCGAAAGAGATGAAGATCAAGTATATATTATTGTTGACTATCCTTATATTACCCACGATGATTCAGGATTCCCTATATACGAAACGATCCCAATTGGAATTGTTTTAACAGATGACTGCATCATTACCGTTTCATTAAAGGACACGCCAATCCTTGGGGATTTTAAAAGTAACAAAATAAAAGAGCTTTTTACTTTTAAGAAAACAAGGTTTGCATTACAAATTCTTTTCGCTATTTCTTCTTACTATTTGAGATATTTAAAACAAATTAATAAAAAGACCAACGATATAGAACATGAACTGCACCAATCGATGAAAAATAAGGAATTATATGCTTTTCTATCACTAGAAAAAAGTCTTGTCTATTTCACAACATCCTTAAAGTCCAATAAAGTGGTATTGGATAAAATTCTTCGTTTTAATTATATTAAAATGTATGATGAAGATAAGGACCTACTCGAGGATGTAATTATTGAAAATACTCAAGCAATTGAAATGGCAGAAACATACAGCTCCATTTTGAGTGGTATGATGGATGCTTTTGCCTCCATTATTTCAAATAATTTAAATATTGTTATGAAGTTTTTAACCTCTATAACAATCGTTCTCTCTTTCCCAACGATGGTGGCAAGCTTTTATGGAATGAATGTTAATATACCATTCCAGCATAGTCCACATGCCTTTCTAATCACCATTTTGCTTTCTTTATTTTTAACAAGCTCAGCAGCACTTATTTTCTGGAAAAGGAAATACTTTTAATGACCAGTCTTAATACAGGCTGGTTTTTTATTTAGATAGTACCTACATATTTTAAGACACTAAATGAAAATCTAATAATGAGAAAAAAATGAAAATAGTCGTGAACTAGAGAAAGGTGGTCCATAAACATGCATATATTATTGGCTGCTTTTCTTGGTGTCATTGGTATATTTAAAATTGATTGGCGCAATTGGAGACTATATCATACAACGGTCCTTTATATGGTCTGCTGTAATTTGCTATATAACGTTCTATGTGTGGATAAATATTTATGGAAATATCATGCGGACTTTTTGATACAGCACAAAACGACAGAACTTATTTATTCTTTTTTCATATTGCCATTAACAGCGTTACTATTTCTTTCAAACTTTCCACATACAGAAGGACATATGTCAAAAAAAATCTGGTATATCTTAAAATGGATTTTCATCTCCCTTGCTGTAGAAACTATATATGTCAAATTAGGCAGGCTGGAATTAATGAATGGATATAAGTTTTGGATGGAGCCATTTTTTTATTTAGCTATGTACTTTATGCTAAAGCTTCATCAAAGTCGTCCATTGCTAACATATGGGCTATCCATAGTCATTATTGCCATTTTATTAAGAGCCTTTCATATTCCCATTAGGTAAAAGATAGAAAAAAGGGTATGATAGTATTATCTGTTCTAAAGATAAGCAATCAGGTCTTCACTAGTGTAATAAGGCAACTAAGCAATTGCTATATTAAGGCCAGAGTCTAAACTTTCTTTATAAATATAAGGAGTGAAATGGAATGAAATCATTTGTAGTTAGTTTTCATCAAGAAGATCATGTAGATACAATGCAAATTCAAAAGCTAAATGAAGAGGATTTTGGAAAGGCAACAGAAGGAGGAACAAGACATTTATTTGAATTAGATACGAATATTGGCTTTTTTGTATTCTTTGACGCTGAAGATAAGGATGGGGTGGTTTCCTATCTTGCATTGCAATATGAAGAAGAGAATGAGGACCCAAGTGCCTGCTATTCATTCCGTTTAGAGGACTTTTATGAATTTATGGCACTGTATTTAAATGACCTCGAATTTAGTGGGGAAGTGGACGAGGATGAGGAAGAAGAAGAAGAAGAATATGGTCCTATTCATCATCTTGCCCACCTTTTATTCCATATCGTTGAAGAAGGAAAAGATATTGAAGCATAAGAAGAGCAGGATTTCCTGCTCTTTTGCTATGATATAGGTAACTTAAAAGGTTAGGAGATATCAAACTTGAATGAACGTGACATAAAACGGATTTGGACAGTCCAACCACAGAAAGTAAGCTCTATTCATAAGGTTGGAATGGTATTGGATCCAAGTAATTGGAAGGAATTTGATCCTTTTTTATTTTTAGCAGAGGACTGGTTTGAAAAGGGAACCTTTGATTTTCATCCACACCGTGGAATTGAAACCGTCACTTATGTAATTGAAGGGAAATTGGAGCATTACGATAATAAAGCTGGAAAGGGTGAGCTTTTACCTGGTGACGTTCAATGGATGACAGCAGGTAGAGGAGTTATTCATATTGAAGATCCAGCAGAAGGTGAGCTTGTCCACTCATTGCAGCTTTGGGTAAATTTGCCGCGCTCACACAAAATGACAGACCCGCGTTATCAAAATCTTCAGAGTAAGGACATGCCAGTTCGAATGGAGAACGGTGCTGTAATCCGTATTTTTTCAGGTTTGTCAAAAGGGATTAAAGCTAATACAAAAAATGTTGTACCCGTTACGATGGTGGAAATGACACTGGAGGAAGATGCTGTTATTACACAAGATCTTCCAGGTGAGTATAATGGCTTTATTTATGTATTAGAAGGAAACGGACGTTTTGGCAGTAGTGAAACAGAGGCACAAAAGGGTCAAGTCTTATTGCTAGGGAATGGTGTGTCTGGAGAAGAAAGTCAAATAACTATACGTGCAAAAGGAGAAGGGCTTCGAGCACTATTATATGCGGGCAAACCATTGCATGAACCTGTAGTGGCGAGGGGGCCGTTTGTGATGAACACCGAGGAGGAAATACGCGAGGCTTACCGGGATTATATGGAGGGAAAGTTTGTAGAATAATGGTTAGTTTTAAAAGCATACCCACAGAAGGGTATGCATTTTTTCTTTAAAAGATATCACATATTTTTCTCCTTCTTTCAATAAGTTGTACAAGAAAGGAAAATAGGTGAAACTGAATGCGAAAAGACCTTGGCTTTTTATGGGATATAGTATTTTACTTTTTACTTCCTATAATCCTCTGGGAAATTGGACGAGAGTATTTACCAGATTATATCGCTATGATTATATCATCGTTACCGGGGATATTTTATAGCTTTCAAAGATGGTTTCAAACAGGTAAGCTGTATTTTACAAGAGTTTTCCTTCTCATAAATATAGTAGCTGAACTATCTATCGATTTACTGTCAGGGTCTGCCTTGCAGCTGCTTTGGAATACAGCCTTCTACTCACTCGTGTTATGTTTTATATATTTAGTAAGTTGTATTCTTAATAAGCCGCTATTTTTGTACTTTTCGTTGGACCTGCTGGTTCAGCAAGGGTATGATAGACAACTATCAAAAGAAGTATTTGTAGAAAAAGCCGCATTAAGTGTTCTGAAAAAATTAACCTTTATCAACGGTCTTCGGGAATTGATATATGCAATGACCTTAATGCACCAAATAAAAATAATGGGAGTAGGGGTCTATACCTTTAGTATTTTATTAGATCAGCTCTTTACCTTTCTCATTTCCGTCATTTCTATGATAGGTTTTATCTATTTATATAAGCTATTAAACGAAATAAAATTAGTGAAAAAAATAGGAAAACCCGCAAGAGGAATGCAAAAAAGGGCATTTATACACTGGTGCTATTTTTACTTTGAACGGTGTTTTTTTTTCTACTCAAATAACAGTTAGTTTTGAAAAAATAAAATATAAAAATAATTGTAAAAAAAATGCAGATTATTATTTAATTTCATGTATAATAAGGAATATATAACCAATTTATTTATCCGATTATACTAGAGGTGTAGTTTTAAGATGAATCGTATGGTAAAAAGGGCCTCATTTTTAATCATGCTCTACCTTATTTGTATAATAGGTCTTTTTTCATTAGCCATTGCCGCGAAAGAACTTCTTGGAATAAATAATCAGATTATGAATCTCGAATTGCTAATGATAGCTGCATTGTTTTTAATATTTTCCCCTTGGAGGGTTTCACTTCCAAGCGGTGCAAGCTGGAGACCAGGTATTGCATTTATTTTATTTTCGATATTATACTTTGATTTTAAATTAGTTATTTTGGTTGCTGTCCCGGGAATGATTTTGAGCCTAAAGGGTAAAAAGGCATTTTTATTTGAGTTTCTTCTAACTATTGGCCATTTATCTTTAGGGATTTATGCAGCTGGCTTTATTTTTAGGCTTTTAGAAAAACATTTTACACCTTCAATTTACTCTTATTTGGCTATAACAGTTTGTATGATTGTCCACTTCTGTGTCAACCGGTTTGTTGCGGCACTTATTGTTTCTTTCAAGAAGAGGAAAAATTTTATACATCAAGTTATATTGGTTAAAATTGATTTAAATTGGGGATACACCTGTGTCTATATACTAGGTATTATAATGTTTCTTACTTTTAGAGTTTATAATATTCCTGGCCTTCTTTTAGTAACCTTTTTATTAATTACTCTATATAAATCTGTTACATATTATAACAAGTTAAAAGTTATAGAGAAAAAAGTGTATACTGATTGCCTTACAAATGCGGAAAATAGGACATCATGGGAAGAATTTGTAAAGCATGTTGATACTAAAGGACATTATAAATCTGGAATTGTATTCATGTTGGATTTAGATCATTTTAAAATCATTAATGATACATATGGACATGACTTTGGAGATCAAATTCTTCAGGAGTTTGTTAGTTTTATGAAAAGGGAATTAAGAAAAGGATATAGGCTTTTTCGATATGGTGGGGATGAATTTATTTTATTTGTCCAATCTTCAGAGGAAGAATACGGAACCATTTGTGAAAATATCCGAGCAATCCTTACAACTCAAAATAGCATTTGGAAGCAAAAAGGACTTCCTGTTTCCATTAGCTTTGGAAATGCCTTTTATTCAAAACATAATACTATTGCAAATATTGTTCGAAATGCGGATAAATTAATGTATTTGAACAAATTTGAAAAAAAAAAATTAGAAAAGCCTCATTATAATAAAAGTAAAAAAGCACTGATGTGACAGTGCTTTTTTTGGTTAATCAAAATTTATATCCATAAATTTTGAACGCATAAGTGCAACTAGGCAATCGCCAGCGCTAAGGCTTGGCGATTGCCTAGTTTTCTTTAATATTATCCTTTTACCTGCTTTCTTTCTAATTCAATTCGTGCCTTGCCCATAAACATAATAGTAATAGCAGCTAACGCAATCGGAATAAGCGTCAGCACGAAGGTATGGGTAATGGAGTCTGACATGGCATGGACAATTTTGTCTAAAATAAAAGGAGGAATTTTTGAACGCTGAATAGGTTCAAAAACCTGACGTGGATCCATTTTCATCATGGAACCTCCACCAGCACCGCCTTGCATACCTTTAAATGCTTCTTTTAATTTATCTGTAAGTAAGTTGTTTTGAATAGTACCAAAGATGGTTACACCAAGAGTCATACCAAACGACCGTAGAAACGAGTTCGTTGAATTTGCTGATCCACGGTATTGTGGCTCTAGCTTATGAATGGATGCGGTTGGCAGTAAAGAGAATGAAAAACCGACCCCGAATCCAACTAGAATCATATATATAGTTAAGAGTATACGTGCTGTGTCAGGTGTCATTGTTCCAAGGAAAAACATTCCTACGGTGTAAGAAATGATGGAGATAAACATCAAGTTCCGGTAAGAGGTTTTTGTCATGAAAATCCCACCAATAGAACTACCTGCCACAGAGCCTAGCATCATGGGAGTCAAAATTAGTCCAGCATTTTTTGCCGACCCACCATAAACAGCTTGAACAAAAATAGGGATAAAGACTGTTAGAATAATAAATGTACAGCCATACAAAAAGGCAAGAAGTTGCGATGTCGCAAATAGACGTTTCTTAAAAAGCCATAATGGCAATATAGGCTCCTGTGCCTTTACCTCCGCAAAGAAAAATGCAACAAAGAAAACAAAGAAACCTACAAATAAGGAGAGAATTTGTACGGAATTCCAAGCATACTTATTTCCACCCAATTCAAGAGCGAACATAAGACTAACGACCGATATGACAAGAGTGATTGCTCCAAGCCAATCAATTTTTTGTTTTGAATGAACAAGTGACTCTTTGTAGAAACGAACAATAAAAAATAAGGAAAGAATTCCAATTGGAACGTTTACATAGAATACCCAATGCCAGCCAACATAGTCGGTAATATACGCTCCAAGTAATGGTCCTAAAACACTTGATGCACCAAAAACTGCCCCTAAGAGACCGGTCATTTTTCCACGGCTTTCTGGAGGGAAAATATCAAAAATAATGGTAAAGGCAATCGGCATAAGAGCTCCTCCGCCAATACCCTGAATCGCTCTGTAAACACTTAATTGAACAATGCTTTGGGATGTTCCACATAATGATGAGCCAATTAAAAATACTGCTAATCCAAATATAAAAAATCGTTTACGGCCATACATATCGGAGAGCTTGCCGAAAATCGGCATTCCTGCCATTACAGCAACCATATACGCAGAGGTAACCCAAATAAATTTATCGTATCCTCCGAGATCGGATACGATGGTACCCATTGCTGTTGCAACAATGGTATTATCCATCGCAGACATTAATATGCCTAAAAGTAATCCTGCCACAACAAACTTAAGATTTTGATCTTTTTTAATCATGAAAAATCCCCTTTTTATTTTTATGATTTCAGGTATTCCTTGCTCCTTTACTTGAAATTAGAATAACCTTGTTGCTAAGATAAAATAAGTTTAAAAGGTTGGGTAAGCTATTGTCAAAGTATTTCAATTATCTATACAAAGGGAAGGTAAAAAGTATGTACGAATTAAAAAAATACAAAGAGTTTACATATGATATTTATGAAATTATTGATAATGAGAAAGGTTCTTGGTTAAAGGTTGTTCCTGAACGAGGTGGAATTATTATTGGTTTTGGAGTAAATGGAGAAGAAATTTTGTTTCTAAATCAGGAAACCTTGGCAAATCCGGAAAAGAATATTCGTGGTGGGATTCCAATCCTATTTCCCATTTCTGGTCAATTAGAAAATGGAGAGTATGAATGGAAAGGTACTACTTATCAGATGAAAAACCATGGTGTTGCAAGAAATGATCCATGGGATGTTATCGAGACAAAAGCAGAGGATGCAAAAGCATCAATGACACTTTTGTATAAAAGCAATCATGTAACAAAAAAAGCTTTTCCTTTTGATTTTCAATTAAGGTTTACCTATACTTTGCAAGGAAAAACACTGACTATTGGGCAGGAATACCAAAACAAGTCACAAACGGATATGCCCATTTATGCAGGATTTCACCCTTATTTTCAGACTACAAGCAAGAATATTTTTTATCAAACTGATGCTAAAACATATCTAGATTACAATGATATGGTTGAAAAGAAGATTGAAGGAAGCTTAGATTTAACCGAAAAAAAAGAATCCTTTGCGTTAATAGATGCGGTTAAAAATGAAATTTCCTTTGAATTGCCTGATCGTGGAAAAACGATTACCATGACCTATGGAAAAGAATTTACATATATTGTTCTATGGACAGAAAAGGACCGAGATTTTCTCTGTGTAGAACCATGGATGGCTAAAACTGGTGAACTAAACCGAAAAGAAGAACTAGTTATGATTAAACCAGGAGAAACATTAACTACTTTTATAACTATGACAGTTGAATAAGGAATAGGGCATCCCATTATGCAGGAATGCCCTAAATGAATCTTTACTGCAAAAGCTATGCTGCTAGTACATACATTTTATTATATATACAAATCCCCCAAGCCAAAAGACGAGGGGAAGTTTGTATTATTTTAGAACATCGTGATCTACATAACGTTCGCCATTGATGTCGCTAATAACATTAATAGCGACTTTTGCACCATCACCAGCTGTAATAATGGTATGAACACTAACACCCGCAACGGTACCAGCTGCCCAAATTCCATCAATATTTGTTCTGCCAGCAGCATCAACATCTAAAACGGTCTTCACTCTTGGCTCTGTACCTGGTTTTGTTTTTAACCCAACTGTTTCAGCAAGATCAACGGCAAAACCAGTTGCAAGGATCACATGCTTTGCTTCAAATTGTTCTTTATCTGTTTCAATTTTAAATCCATTTTCAGTTTTAACAACATTTGTTACAGTTGCTTCCACAATTTCAGCGCCAAATTTGCTAGCTTGCTTTTTCCCGATTTCAACAAGGTCTGGACCGGATATTTCCATAACGCCATAATGGTTTTCCATCCATGCCCTTTTGGTGACACTCTTATCGTTTTCAATAATTAATGTTTTTTTACCAGCTTTTGCAGCAAATAGTGCAGCACTGCCCCCAGCTGGACCTGCCCCAATTATAACAATATCAAACATGATAAAAACCTCCTGCTAAAATAATTATTATAAAATAATTATAATCTTATCCAATATGTTTGTAAAAAATTCAGCCTGATATAGAAAAGCGAGACTCTCAATGACCGAAACTCTTATTAGAGTTAGAAAATGGGCTCTGAGCGAGGCACTCAATGACCGAACCTCTTATTAAAATTGGGAAACAGGCTCTGAGCGAGGCACTCAATGACCGAAGCCCTTATTAGAATTAGAAAACGGGCTCTGAGCGAGGCACTCAATGACCGAAATTCTTATTAGAATTGGAAAACGGGCTCTGAGCGAGGCACTCAATGACCGAACCTCTTATTAAAATTGGGAAACAGGCTCTGAGCGAGGCACTCAATGACCGAACCTCTTATTAAAATTGGAAAACGGGCTCTGAGCGAGGCACTCAATGACCGAACCTCTTATTAAAATTGGAAAACGGACCATGAGCAACCCTCTCAGTGAATAAAAGTCTAATAAGGACGGAATTTTTCAAGAGGAAATGAAAAATCAATAGTTATCAATTAAAGAAGTAAATAAAATAATAGACTGCCGGAGCTGTTTAAAAAACCCTTGGTATCCAAGGGTTTTAAACATATTCCTGTTCTTTTTTTTCATGCTTTTTACGGGAGTGAAGAAGGTAATAAAGGAGTACTCCTACAAGTAAATAGAATGAGCTTACTAAATAAAATGAACTAAAGCTCATCTTTGAAACAATCACACCAACGATAAAGGAGCCAAAGCCAACACCTGTGTCATAAATGGATAAAAAGGTTGCCGTGGCAAGTCCTCTTTTTTTCGGTGAGACATCTTGGATTGCAATGGTTTGCAAGGTAGGGAAAATAGTACCCCAACCAAGGCCAATCATTCCGGCAGATAGTAGAAAGCTAGAAGCATTACTGCTCTTACTTAGGACAAACATTCCGATGGCAAATAAAATAATAGAAGGAAAGACAATTATATTCGCACCACGTTGATCAAACCATTTTCCTGTAAAAGGCCTTGAAATTAATAGAACAATCGCATAAACCACAAAGAAGAAGCTAGAAACATGGCCTAGATGAATTTGATGGGCATAGACAGAAACGAATGACAAAATGGATGAATAGATGATTGCAAAGAACGCACCTACAATGGAAATGGGAACTGCAGACGGTTCAAAGTATTGTTTAAATGAAAAAGGTACACGTGGAAACTTCTGTACATTTTCTTCTTTTTTAGGCAGCTTTACATTCAGTCCAGAAAGAAGTGCTGCAAGTGCCCCAATCGAACTAATCAAGAATAAAACCTTTGGCCCCCATTGCTGGATGGTTGTTAAACCTATAAAAGGGCCCAAAACCATTGCTAGATTTGTGGACATGATAAAATAGCCCATACCTTCTCCTCTTCTGGAGGTAGGAATAATATTCGCTACAATAGCACCAGCTACAGTTGTTGCCATTCCAAAGCCTATCCCATGTAAGAATCGAACTGCTAAAAAACTTACCATGCTTTTAGGAAAAAAGTAAAACAATGAAGCACCAAAGAAAACGAATAGAGCAGTTAAAAGTACCTTGTTAGGACCTGATCTTTCAATCCATTTCCCCGCTAAAGGGCGAGAAATAATGGCGGAAATTAAAAATACGGTGGTCATTAACCCTGCACCTGATACGCTGCTATGAAGCTCCTGTAAAGAAAAGCTAGGAAGAGTTACAAGCAGAAAGTAAAAAGTCATAAACAAGAAAAAGTTGCTAACTGATATACTGATAAAGTTTTTCGTCCAAAGTTTAGGTTTGATCATAAGCTATTCTCCCATCTTTTAAGTATTTGAAAAAGCTCTTCTTGATCGTTTGAAGGAAGTCCTTTTAAAAGAGATTGATTAAGTGTTTTAACGGAACTTTCCCATATTGGATATTGTTTTAAAGCCTCATCTGTTAATTGAATAAGTTTTTTCCGCTTATCGAACCCTTGAGTTTGCTTCACAAATCCCTGCTTCAAAAGCCTTTGAATAGTACGAGTCATTGGTGGGGCCTCAACAGATAAATAGTGGCAAAGCTCCTTTTGTGTCAGCACTCCTTTTGAATGTAAAACAAAGATAACCGCCCATTGTGCACTATATAACCCATGTGATTTTAATACCTCATTCAATTCATTAGTCAGGTTCCTAGAAAGCTGATGAAGGGTATGGAATAATTGGTGGATATTCAACAATGATCACTCCAGTATCCGCAAATAAAAATAATTACCCAGGTAACTATATAGAAAATTTCCTACTTGGTCAAGAGTTTTACCTTAAAAGTTTGACCTATGAAATAAGTCTTTCTAAAGGTAAAAGAAATGTATTTGCTTAGAAACAATTGCAAAAAAATAAAAAAAGAAACCCGCTTGCCGCGGATTTCCATCATTTTAATACATTAAAATACCTTGCCTCAGGATGGGCAAATACAATAGCAGTGACGGAAGCTTCTGGCTCCATCATGAATCCATCGGTCAACTCCACTCCAATTTCTTCTGGATGGATTAAGTTAAATAACTTTCTTTGGTCCTCAATTTCCGGACAGGCTGGGTATCCGAATGAATACCGTTGGCCTTGGTAGTGGGCCGCAAAACGGTCTTGCATCGTAAAATGAAGAGGATCAGGGAATCCCCAGCCGTCCCGCATTCTTCGATGAATTAATTCTGCGAATCCTTCTGCTGTTTCTAATGCCAAGGCCTGTAGAGCGTGGCATTCAAGGAAACGGCCTTCTTCCTTCAATTGTTCTGCCTTTTCCCGAATGCCTTTTCCGGCCGTCACAGAGAAAAATCCTACAAAATCTTTTATTCCACTGTCTACTGATTTAACATAATCGGCTAAACAAAGATATGGTGCAGTTTCCTGACGTGGGAAATCGAAAACCTCAAGCACCCGATCTGTTTCTTTAGGATCAAAAACAAATAGTTTGTTTCCTTCAGATTGTGCAGGGAAAAATTGATATACAGATGAAGGAGTAATCCATTGATTTTCACTAGCTTCTGTAATCAATTGATCCAAAACTACTTTAACCTTTACTGCCTTTTCATCTTTTTCCGCGAGTAATTTGGCTACCTTTCCTTTCACACCTAAATGGTGCCCCATCAGCATTTGCATATTAATATATGGTTCGATATGGGAAAGGGAATAGGACCTTAAAATATGTCTTTTTGTATCCTCTGGAAAAAAGACTGGGACATCAGTCGAAACAGATTTCTTAAGTTTAACTGCCACAGAAACAGCAGCACTAGCCAAGGATTCCCTTGGAACCTCTGCTGAAGATATTTTTTCATTTTTTACTTGCCATAATGTTTCTATCTCTTCTGGTGACTGTAATTGATTAGCGAGAGAAAGACCAGTCATCGCATCTTTTGCATAAAGAACAAGTCCATCGTATGAACCTGCTATTTTTGTATCTGTAAATTTTCGTGATAAGGCTGCACCGCCGACTAAAATAGGGATAGAAAGTCCTGCTTCTTTCATATCTTGAGCTGTTAAAACCATTTGCTGGGCTGACTTTACCAGCAATCCTGAAAGTCCAACCATATCAGGTTTTTCATCCCGAACTGCTTTAATTAAGTCACTTGGTAAAACCTTAATACCTAAGTCAACCACATTATATCCGTTATTACTTAAAATAATATCTACTAAATTTTTTCCGATATCATGAACATCACCTTTTACAGTGGCTAAAAGAATTTTCCCTTTTGAGGCGGATACATCGCCTTTTTCCATAAATGGTTCTAAATAAGTTACAGCAGCCTTCATCACTTCTGCACTTTGAAGTACTTCCGCAACAATTAGCTGATTATCATTGAAAAGGCGGCCTACTTCTTTCATGCCATTCATTAAAGGACCATTTATGATATCAAGTGGTGCTGGATACATTTCGAGTGCTGTAGCCAAATCTGGTAGAAGGCCTTCCTTTGTCCCTTCAACCACATAATATGCAAGCCTTTCCTCCAGTTTCATTTCTGGAATATGGCTTTTTACCTCTTTCTTTTTGTCACGGTAAAGATTAGTGAAAGCAGCTAAAGTTTCATCTGTTGTTGAAAACAAAAGTTTTTCCGCTAACTCAACCTCTTCTTTTGATATAGAGGCAAATCTCTCTAGTTTTTCGGTGTTGACAATCGCATAATCAAGTCCAGCATGGGTGCAATGGTAAAGAAAAACAGAATTTAAAATTTCTCTGCCGACAGGTGGCAATCCAAAAGATATATTGCTTATTCCGAGGATGGTCTGTGTTTGTGGAAGACTTTCTTTTATAAGTCTAATCCCATCTACTGTAGCCTTTGCAGAGCCAATATATTGTTCATCACCAGTTCCAACTGGGAAAACTAACGGATCGAAAATAAGATCCTCGGGCTTTAGGCCATATTTATGAACTAACAAATCATAGGACCGCTTGGCAATCGAGAGCTTTTGCTCCGCAGTCACACCCATCCCTTTTTCATCAATTGTGCCTACAACAACCGCAGCACCGTAACGATGAATGAGGGGAGCAATGGCAGCAAATCGTTCCTCACCATCTTCAAGGTTGATGGAATTAATAATTGCTTTCCCTTGTGAATACTGCAGGGCTCTTTCGATGACTTTTTCATCTGTTGAATCAATGACAAGGGGTGCTTTTACTTTTTTAACGACCTCTTGAATAAAATTTTCCATATCGGTTAGCTCATCACGGTCAGGGTCAGCCAAGCAAAGATCAAGAACATGCGCTCCGCCCTTTACCTGTAATCGGGCAATTTCAGCCGCTTCCTCAAACTTACCTTCCGAGATTAAACGTTTAAATTTTCTTGAGCCTATTACATTAGTTCTTTCCCCCACCATAATTGGTCTTAAAGTTGGATCGTCATAAATAAATGGTTCAATCCCCGAAACCATATGGACGGATGACGAACGATATTCCCTAGGCTTAAAGTGTTTAACCGATTCTGCAATAGCACGAATATGATCTGGTGTCGTTCCACAGCAGCCCCCAACAATGTTTAGCCAGCCATGCTCTGCAAAATCAGCTAGTTTCTTTGCAAGAGTATCTGGTGTTTCGTGGTAATGTCCTTCTTCATCAGGTAAACCGGCATTTGGATAACAAACAACAGCAGTGGAGGCTAGGTTTGCAAGTGAACGCAGGTGATCCTGCATAAATTCTGGACCTGTTGCACAGTTCAATCCAATTGCTAGTGGGCGCATATGTTCACTTGAAATATAGAAGGATTCAATGGATTGTCCGGCAAGGGTTGTGCCCATTGGCTCAATGGTTCCAGAAAGCATTAGAGGCAGGGTTTTACCTGTTTTTGTGAATGCTCTTTGAATCCCAATGAATCCAGCTTTTACATTTAACATATCCTGGCTTGTTTCAAGTAGAAAGAGATCAACCCCCCCATCAATTAGACCAAGGGCTTGTTCTTCATAGGCATCAGCTAATTGATTAAATGTCGCTCCACCCGTCACGCTTAATGTTTTCGTTGTTGGCCCCATCGAACCGGCTACATAACGTGGCCAATCAGCGGTGGATACCTGCTGAACCGCTTTATTCGCTATAAAGGCGGCTACCTTATTTGTTTCATAGGCTTTAAGCCCAAGGCCATATTCATCAAGGACAATGCTGGTTGCTCCAAAAGTGTTTGTTTCAATAATGTCTGCTCCCGCAAGTAAATATTCAAGGTGAATTTTTTCAATGACGGAGGGAGAGGTAAAATTTAATTGCTCATTACAGCCCTCGTATTGTTCACCGCCAAAGTCAGAAGCGGAAAGATCCTCTTGCTGAATCATGGTCCCCATTGCACCATCCATTACAAGAATACGTTTTTTGAGTTGTTCAGCTAATGGTGTTTTCGGCATAGTTTGCTCTCCTCATTTCACTTACACGTTTTTGTGCGTACTCTGCTAACTCTGTAGTAAGCTCATATCGTAAAAATGGTGTTATCAAATAAATACCATTAAATAAATCGAATGCAGCATCAATTAAAGATTTTGTAATTTCAATTCCTTCACGAATTGCTAATGGAGGCGAATCATTACATTTTGCCATTTGGTTTCGAATGGATTCGGATATTTTAATTCCTGGCACCTCATTATGAAGGAATTCAGCATTTTTACTGCTTAATAAGGGCATTAAACCAATATAGATGGGTGCTTGAAGATGTTTCGTATTTTCATAGACTTCCAGTAATCTTTCCTCTGAAAAAATGGGCTGGGAAATAAAGTAATCCGCTCCAAAATGAATTTTCTTCTCTAATCGTTTGACAGCATTTTCAAGGGAGCGGACATTTGGATTAAAGGCTGCTGCAATGCTGAACGCTGCTTTTTGACCAAGATCTTTTCCTGAAATAGATAGTCCATCGTTCATTTGTTTAATCATTTGAATCAGTTCAAATGAGGACACATCATAAACGGAGGAGGCACCAGGGAAATCGCCAACTCTAGCTGGGTCACCTGTAATAGCTAGAACATCATGAAGGCCTAATGTATGAAGGCCCATTAAGTGTGATTGGAGTCCAAGGATATTTCGGTCGCGGCATGATAGATGGATAATGGGTCTAACATTAAGTTCTTTTTTAACAAGGTATCCTAATGATTCGTTTGAAATTCGTACAGATGCTAGTGAATTATCGGCAAGTGTAATGGCATCAATACCAGTCTTTTTTAAAGCCCTTGCTCCTTCAAAAAACTTAGTTGTATCAAGTTTTCTTGGTGGGTCCAATTCGACAATAATCGATGGTCTCTTTTTAACTACCTCATGAAGTGGAGCATATTCACGTTTTGCTTGTTCAGGCTCTACTTTTATAGCAGATGGCTTCAATTTTACTACTTTCTCTGTAACTGGGGTTACGTTCTTAAGTTCAGAGGCAAAAGCCTGTATATGTGCTGGTGTTGTTCCACAGCATCCGCCAAGAAGACGAACACCTTGTTCACGGAACATCTTGGCAGACTTTCTAAAGTAATCTGCATCCCCTTCATAATGGAACTTTCCATCTGTATAGGTAGGAAGACTTGCATTTGGATAGGCAGATAGAAAGGCATGTGCTGGAAGTTCAATTTCTTCAAGTGAAAGCAGCATGTGATGTGGTCCAAGCCTGCAATTCAGTCCGATAACATCTGCCCCAAGACCCTCTAGCCGCTTCATTGCATCATTAATGGGCATTTGGTTTTGCAAAACTCCTGGCTCCTGAAGGGAAACCTGTGCAACAATTGGCAGCTTCGTTTCTTTACGGGCAATGGTAAGAACTGTTTCAAGCTCTTCTAAATCATAGAATGTTTCGAGAAGCAGTCCATCTACCCCTTCCAGCAATAAACAATACAGCTGTTCACGAAAGCTTCGTTTAATTTCTTCAATTGTAATAGTGCTTGGTTTTACTCCACGATTGCCACCAATTGTTCCGAGAATATATTGATCCTTGCCAGCAGCCTGTTTCGCATTTTTCACAGCGGCACTATTGATTTCTTTTACTGAATCTTCTAACCCATATCTCCCAAGCTTTAAGTAATTGGCAGCGTAGGTGTTTGTTTGGATGACATCTGCACCGGCCTTAATGTATGCCTTGTGAATATTTACAATTTGATCTGGATGGGACAGGTTGAGCTCTTCAAAACAACAATCGGTTCCATATGAATAAAGTAGGGTTCCCATTGCTCCGTCAGCAATTAATAGTTGATTTTTTAATTTTTCTAAAAAACTCATATTTATTCTCCTAGACCAATTGTTTTATATGATGTAAAGCATTTGAAAAATCCTTCATTAGGTCATCTGGATTTTCGAGACCAACTGAAAAACGGAGTAAACTATTTGTGATCCCCCGCTTTTCTCTTTCTTCTTTCGGCATGGCGGCATGAGACATTTTTGCCGGATAGGATAAGATAGACTCGACAGCACCAAGGCTGACAGCAAAGACAGGGATCGTAACACTAGAAACAAATGAACGAAGGCAATCTTCATCCAAAAGTTCAAATGATAGAACAGCCCCAGGTCCTTTTGCTTGGCGTTTTTGTAATTCATACTGTGGATGGTCCTCTAAGTCTGGATAGTAAACATTACGAATAAGAGGGTGATTTTTCAAGAATTCAGCAAGCTTCTTAGCTGATTTTTGAGACTGTTCAAGTCTTACATGCAGGGTTTTAATTCCCCTTAATACAAGCCATGCATCCTGTACCCCGAGTATAGCGCCAAATGAATTTTGTAAAAATCCAAGCTTCTTGGCTAGTTCCTCATCCTTTACAACAGCCAAACCTGCTACTACATCACTATGCCCTGCTAAAAATTTTGTGGCACTATGGAGAACGACATCTGCTCCAAGCTCTAAGGGCTTTTGCAATGCAGGGGTTAGAAAGGTATTGTCAACAAAGGTTAATGCATACACTTCCTTTGCTACATCACAAATTGCTTTTATATCTGCCACTTTTAATAAAGGATTTGATGGTGTTTCAATATAAAATGCTTTTGTATTCGGTCTTATTGCCTGTTTTACCTGACTAAGGTTCGTCATATCAACAAATGTATGTTCAATTCCAAAACGGGAAAGAACCTCTGTCACCATCCGAAATGTACCACCGTACACATCCTCAGTAATGACAACATGATCGCCCGAGGAAAGAAGAAGAAAGGCAGTGGAAATGGCTGCCATCCCGGATGAAAAGGCAAACCCTCTAATTCCGCCCTCTAATTCAGCAATGACATCCTCCAATGCTTCCCTCGTTGGATTTAAACTGCGTCCATAATCATATTTGCCAAATTGGTCAATATCGAATTGATGAAAGG
This sequence comes from Bacillota bacterium, assembly GCA_030705955.1. Lineage (GTDB taxonomy): Bacteria > Bacillota > Bacilli > Bacillales > Cytobacillaceae > JAUZPL01. The sequence goes on from JAUZPL010000002.1 coordinate 28,618, forward strand.
TAGAAGCATGTTGAATTGGAACACTGACAGCTCCTGTTACAGGATCTAGCTTATGTTGATTATGGAGAAGTCTTGTTTCAAAAGAAAATTTTTCGTTTTCCATTACAAGGTCACTTCCTTCTTGATATGGTTAAAGGCTTTCTCTAAATCAGTTATTAAATCACTAGTATCCTCTATTCCAACTGAAAACCGTAATAGGCGATTATCAACACCAGCCTGAATCCGGATTTCCTCAGGAATATCAGCATGGGTTTGGGTCGCAGGGTAAGTAATAAAGCTTTCTACTCCTCCGAGGCTTTCTGCAAAAGTGATAAGGGATAATCCCTGTAAAAACGGATTGATCCACTTCTCCTCCTTTAGTCGAAAAGAGAGCATTCCTCCTCTTCCTGGGTAAAGAACCTCTGTTACAGCTTCATGGTCTAATAAATACTGAACAATTGTGCCAGCATTTTTTTCATGTTTTTCCATACGAAGTGATAAAGTTTTCATTCCACGCATTAAAAGCCAAGAATCGAATGGGCTTAGAACGCCCCCTGCACCATTATGATAAAGGGCAAGATCCTCACATAATTTTGTGCCCTTGGCTACAATAAGGCCAGCCAGCACATCATTATGTCCGCCAAGATACTTTGTGGCACTGTGAATGACAATATCAGCGCCAAGCTTAAGTGGTTGCTGTAGGAGCGGAGTATAGAAGGTATTGTCAACAATCAGATAGATTCCATATTTTTTGGCAATATCCGATATAGCAGAAATATCAGACTGTTGCATCAGAGGGTTTGTTGGAGTCTCAAGAAAGATTGCCTTTGTTTGAGGAGTAATTTTGCTTTCAACCTCATCTGGACAACACGTATTCACATATTGACACTTTAGTCCCCATTTTTTATAGCCTTGTTCCAATAAACGATAGGTTCCACCATATAAATCTTCACTTACTAGCCATTCATCACCTGATTGAAAACATGATAATACCGTGAAAATAGCTGCCATTCCTGAACTACAGGCAAATCCGCGATCTCCCCCCTCTAAATCCGCAATCGTTTCCTCCAAAAGATTGCGAGTTGGGTTTCCGGTACGGCTATAATCAAATCCTGTTGATTGGCCAATACCAGCATGTCTGTAGGCTGTAGAAAAATAAACTGGTGGATTAACAGTACCTGTTGCTGTTTCACTTCGATTTCCGATTTGTGCTAATTTTGTCTCGATCTTATACATGGTTGTCACTCCTTTTATAAAACAAAAAAAAGCCTTCTATAAGAAGAAGACTTTTGTCATTGAAACAATAGGCCATTCTTCTTATCTCCCAAGTTATCACCATAACTTGCTGGACTTAGCACCTTTTCAATGAATAAAACCATTGAAGGTTGCTGAGGCGTCTTTGGGCCAATCCCTCAACCTCTCTTGATAAGAAAATCAATATTTAGACTTTTCTTTAAAATCTACATCAACATTAACCCTTTTGTCAATTATTCTTTAAATAAATATTATAAATAATCTGAAAAAATTAAATTCACCCTAATTACCAGTTGACAAGGATATCAAAAGGGTGATATTTTATTCTTACAAATCGTTCTTTATAAAGAACTGTTTTTAGTGAATTGAAAAATTCATGCAGAAATATACTCGTTTTTAGTGAGATAGTAAATGAAAATATGTTTTGGGGATTTCTATGTTCAAAATGTTCTTTTTAAAGAATCTTTTTAATAAATTAATATCTAAGCCTTTTGAAATAGCAGGAGGAAACAATGAGTGCAATAGCTGGAATTTACCACCTAAATGATGAACCTATTAATCTTGAACATGGTAGAAGTTTAATGAAAGCATTAGAGAAATTTCCAGCTGATGATATTCAAGTATGGAACAATGAACAGGTTTTTTTCGGTTGCCATGCCCAGTGGATCACACCTGAATCTATTGGCGAACAGCTTCCTTACTATGACTATGAAAAGCAGTTAGCCATTACGGCAGATGCTATTATTGATAATCGTGAAGAGCTTTTTGAAAGATTACAAGTGGAGCGAAGCAGGCAAAAAGCAATAACAGACAGTGAATTAATATTGCTAGCTTACGAGAAATGGGGCGAAGATTCACCCAAGTTTTTGGTAGGGGATTTTGCCTATATGATTTGGGATGGAAGAAAGCAGCAGATGTTTGGGGCGAGGGATTTTTCGGGTAGTCGGACATTGTATTATTTTTTTGATCAAAGGAAACTTTCATTTTGTACGGTTATGAATCCACTTTTTGAATTGCCTTATATTGATAGGAATCTAAATAAAGAGTGGCTGGCTGATTTTTTAGCAAACCCAGGAATGTTTGAGTCTGTAGATTCTTCGTCAGTAGTCTTTAAAAGTCTGCATCAACTTCCACCTTCTCACTCTCTATTACTGGGTAAGAAGAAATTAACACTTTCAAGATACTGTCATTTACCTGAAAGAGAACAGTTAATATTACATTCTAATCTTGAATATGAGGAGGCTTTTCTTGATGTATACCAAAGGGCAATTACATCAAGATTACGTACATATCGGAAAGTTGGAGCACATCTTAGCGGTGGTTTGGACTCTGGTTCCGTTGCAAGTATAGCTGCTAAGACCTTACATAAAGAGAATAAACAGCTACATTCTTTTAGTTATGTTCCCATAAAGGATTTTGAAGACTGGACTCCAAAGAGTAGAGTAGCAAACGAAAGACCGTTTATTGAGTCAACAGTTGAATTTGTTGGAAACATAAAAGCTGAGTATTTGGATTTTGAAGGAAAAAGTTCTTTTTCAGTAATTGATGAATGGCTAGAAGTACTTGAAACACCTTATAAATTTTTTGAAAATACGTTTTGGCTAAAAGGAATATTCGAAAGAGCAAAGCAGGAAGAAATAGGTATCCTATTGAATGGTCAAAGAGGAAATTGGACAGTATCTTGGGGCCCTGCATTGGAATATCAGGCACTACTCTTAAAAAAGTTCCGTTTCATTCACTTTTTTCATGAATTCCAAATGTACAGTAAAAATCTTGGAGTAAAGAAATCCAATATAGCTTCTGTTGTAGGAAAAAAGGTATTTCCTTCCCTATATAAGCATTTATTTCAAAAAGAAGATTATCATTTTCCTGTCTTGATTAATCAAGATTTTGCAAACAAAATGAATGTTTTTGAAAAATTGCAAGAACACGGAATTGATATTACAGGAGATTCTCTTCCAAATTGGTATGAAATGAGAGAGAAGCAGTTTCAACACCTTTATTATTGGAATATTACCGGAACATACAGTTCAAAGCTATCGCTTCCATATTCATTATGGGATCGGGATCCAACGAATGATTTACGAGTTGTACGTTTCTGTTTATCCGTACCAGAAAATCAATATGTACAAGACGGTTTGGATCGGGCCTTAATTCGAAGATCAATGAAAAACAAACTTCCTGACAGAGTAAGATTAAATTTGCGTACTCGAGGGGCACAAGGGGCAGACGGGATTCCTCGCATGTCTCATGATTGGAAGAACTTTATTCATGAAATAGAAGAATTATGTAAAGACCCCGTCATAGCTGATTACATAAATGTTCAACTTATAAAAAATATCAAAGATAAATTCAAAGAACTCCCTTCAGCCCATATTATATATGACGCAGAATTCAAAATCTTAATGCGTAGTCTCATATTCTATCGTTTTATGAAAAATCATACTTGAAAGGAGGTGTTAAGATGAAAAAAGAGTGGAAGACTCCAGAGTTGGAAGTACTTAACGTCAACATGACAATGGCTGGTCCAGGACATAAAACGCCTGATGCAGTGCAACCAGATCCAGATGACCCTGTAAGATATAGTTAATTTAAATTGGATTGATTTTTATTGCCCTTGTACATGGAGTTTGTATAAGGGCCTTTAAAAATCAACTCCTTATTTTTGGAGTGAGAAAATGGTTCAGTTAAAGATGAAATATCGTTATGATGCCTTGGGGTTGAAAATTTTAAGTGAAATTTGTCTTCCTGAATTGAGTGAATGGAAAGAACAGAATGATAAACCACTGATTGAAATCGTAAAGAGGGATTTATATAATGTTTGGTCTACGTTTGATGAGAAGTCCCGGAAAAGGTATATGGTCGACATGAACCAAATTATGTTTGAGGTTCCCGAAACAGCCATATTTTCCATTGAAGATGGAAAGAGGATTGTGGTTTCACCGTCAAATGGCGCAGAGGAAGACAAAATTCGATTATATATCCTCGGGACCTGTATTGGTGCTGTTTTAATTCAGAAAAAGATACTTGCTTTACATGGAAGTGCAGTTGTCATTGATGGAAAAGCATATGCCTTTATTGGGGAATCTGGGGCAGGAAAGTCGACCATTGCAACGGCTTTGATGAATAAAGGTTATCCCCTTTTGAGTGATGATATCATCCCCATCCATTTTTACGAAGATACCCCTTTTGTCATACCTACCTATCCCCAGCAAAAGCTATGGCAAGAAAGTTTGGAACAGTTTGGTATGGATTCATTGCATTTAAGTCCCTTGTTTGAAAGAGAAACAAAGTTTTCCGTTCCCGTTCGTTCAAACTTTTTTAATCAACCATTACCATTAGCGGGTGTATTTGAACTATCAAAAACAGATATTAGAAAATGTAAAGTAAATGGAGTAAAAGGTCTGCAACAATTTCCAATTTTATTTAAGCATACCTTTAGAAATATTTTTATTACCGCTATGGGATTAAGAGATTGGCATTTTTCTGAATCTGCACGGTTAGTAAAGAAAATCAGCATGTACCAATTACAGCGGCCTTTTATAGGATTTAATACAGATCAATTAGTAGAATTAATTTTAACAAGTATTGAAATGGAGAATGATGCAGATGGATATAGAGTTTCAACTCAAAACTAAAATAGTTCAATCAGAAGGAAATGTAGTAAGTGATATGGATGGAGATAAAGTAATGTTAAATATGCAAAAAGGAAATTATTATAACTTGGGTGTAATTGGCGGAGAAATCTGGGACTTAATAGAATCGCCGATTTCAATTGATGAATTAGTGGATTGTTTACTATCCACCTATGATATTAATCTGGATGACTGCCGTAAAGAAGTTGTTGCATTTTTAAATGATTTACATAAAGAAGGATTAATACGTTTAATGGGTTAATTTTCCATATTATTTTTCCAAGGATGAGAGTAAATGTTTCAATTAAAAAAGGTGAAAAACTTTATTTTTCTAGACTCTTCCCAAAAAGTGCTTTTACTTGAAGCCTATTATTATTTAGCATTGGCACGTTTTATGAAAGCAAGACCATTTACAAAACTAGCTCCCATTCTGGGGAAAAATATGGAAGAAACATCCACGAAAGTCAATTTTGCTGATCGAGAAATGTTATGGCGTATTTCTGATGCGATTCTTATTATGAGTGGCTATACCTTTTGGGAAAGCAAATGTCTTGTAAAGGCTATTGCGGGAATGAAAATGCTCAAGAGGCGGAAAATAGAAAGCACATTATATCTTGGAACAGCAAAAGATGATGATGGAAAGTTAATTGCACATGCGTGGTTAAGAAGTGGCCCTTTTTATATCACTGGAAAAGAGGAAATGAAAAGGTTTACCGTGGTTGGGAAATTTGCCCAAAATGAATTTGGAATAACAAAAAGGAGATCCCATGAATAACCATTTTAATTTTGAATTAACTCAATTTCCCAAAGAAATGAAATTATTACTATCTTTACTAAAAACTGAAAGAAAGGAAGAGATCCTATTTTGGAATGAAGATTGGTTTCAGAATTTTGATTGGAAACTTTTCCTGGATTTAGCTGTTCATCACCGGGTATTCCCAATCCTTTATCAAAAAGTTAAAAGTTTAGAAAATGAGCATATTCCTTCATTTGTAATTCAATTTTTACAGAAAGAATATCAAAAAAATGTCTTTCGTATGCTTCAGTTGACAGGAGAAATGGAGGTTGTAGCAAAGTTATTTGGTTTTCATCAGATTCGTACGATCTTTTTAAAAGGACCTAACCTGGCTGCTGATCTTTACGATAATTTATCACTACGGACATCTGCAGATTTGGATGTTTTAATCCCAATAGAGAACTTGCAAAAAGCTGAAGAACTTTTATTGAATCAAGGGTATACAAAGGATGAATATATTCAAACTGTTCTAAATGATTGGAAATGGAGACACCATCATTTTACCTTTTTTCATCCGGTTAAACAGATTAAGGTAGAACTTCATTGGAGATTTAATCCGGGACCAGCTTGGGAACCAAAGTTTAATGAATTATGGAACAGGAGAAGAAGAAGTTCATTTTCAAAATATCCTATTTATATTTTAGGATTAGAAGATTTATTTTTATTTCTTGTGACCCATGGAGCACGCCATGGATGGTCAAGGCTTCGATGGTTAATGGATATTCGCGAACTCATCAAAAAAAATATAGATTGGAATAAAACGATCCAATTATTAAAAAAAAATCACTATCTTCAAATTGGTGGGCAAGCACTCATTTTGGTATCACAGTTGTTAAATGCTGAAGTACCAAATGAAATGAAGAAATTAATAATTGAAATTCAAACAAGGCGATTGGCTTACGATGCTTTGTTTTACATAAAACAAATGGTGAATTTGCATCATTATCCTTTACCAGAAAAAGTGGCCCAGTATCATAAACGGCACTTAATTACTCTAATGTCTAAAACGCAAAAAACTTTTTTTGCCTTAAGCTTACTTTTTCCTTATCCGGAAGATGTGAAAGTTATACCATTGCCGAAGTATCTACATTTTTTATATATTCCTTTGCGCCCCATTATACTGATTTTAAAGAAAACAAGAAAACGTGCTGTAACTAGGAGGGTATAAATTTTGGGCCAAATCTATTTTTTTATTAAGCGATTATACTCTTATTCAGGCAAAATTTTGTATTTTAACCTTCTGGGAATAGCGATTGTAAGTTTTCTTGACGGTATTGGAATCTTTTTACTCATTCCAATGTTAAGTTATAGTGGAATTATTGACCTTAAAGTAGGGAATTCAAAGTTTTCAAGTTTATATCATTTTACTAATAATTATCCAAAAATAATTGTTTTGTGCACGATTTTATTGTTTTATATTGCGCTAATAATTATACAAAATCTTCTTCAAAGAAATCTACAGATAAGGAATGTGAAAATTACTCATGGATTTATTCGTTTATTAAGGTTAGAAACCTATGATTTGCTATTAAAGGTTAGATGGAGTTTTTATACAAGAGAACGAAAGGCAGATTTAATTAATGTTATGACGATGGAGCTTTCACGGGTTTGTGGAGGTATTATTCAGTTTTTGCAGTTTCTTACTTCCTTAGTATTTACCATCATTCAAATTATTCTAGCTTTCTATTTATCTATTAAATTGACAACTTTTGTTTTATTTTCTGGTTTCGTACTTGCTTTCTTTTCTCGGAGATTCATAAAGAGGTCAAAATCATTAGGGGAAAAAACTTCTCTAATAGCCCAAGAATATTTAGCAGGAATTACAGATCAACTTAATGGGATCAAAGAAATTAAAAGCAATACTTTAGAAGAATTTCAATTAAACTGGCTAAATGGGTTGACAAGAGGAATGGTGGAAGAACAAATTGAGTATATGGATTTAAAAACTTCATCTCAAACAACATATAAAATTGTATCAGCAAATTTAATTGCTATTTTTGTATTTATTTTTATCACGTTTTTTAAATCACAACAGACTGATTTTTTAATTGTCTTTTTAATTTTTTCACGATTATGGCCAAGATTTACAGATATTCAGTCCAGTTTAGAGCAGATAGCTACTACCATTCCTGCTTTTAAAGCACTAACTGAGTTGCAAAGAAGGTGTAGAAAGGAACCAGAATTAACAGAAGGGTATCTTAAAGGTAAAGTCATTCCCCTTTGTCTTAAAAATAAAATAGAATGTCAAAATGTTTATTTTCGATACAATCCAAAAGAAGAAAAGTATGCCTTGCAGAATATAGACCTAGATATTCCGATAAATTGTATGACAGCAATTGTAGGTCCATCAGGGGCTGGGAAAAGTACATTAATTGATATTTTAATGGGATTAAATATACCTGAAAAAGGAAACGTATTAATCGACGGTATACCACTTTCAAGTGATAATTTACTTCAGCTAAGGAATTCAGTAAGTTATGTACCTCAAGATCCTTTTTTATTTAATGCTAGTATTAGGGAAAATTTATTAATGATTAGCCCTAATTCTAATGACCAACAAATTTGGGATGCATTAGAATTTTCTGCTGCTGCTGAATTTGTGTGCAAACTTCCACAGGGATTAGATACTCTAATTGGAGATAGAGGAATAAGACTTTCTGGAGGAGAGAGGCAAAGACTTGTTCTAGCTCGAGCTATTTTAAAAAAACCAGCTATTTTAGTATTAGATGAAGCAACGAGTGCGTTAGATACTGGAAATGAGGCAAAGATACAAAGTGCACTAGAAAGATTAAAAGGAACCATGACAATTATTGTAATTGCTCACCGTCTATCAACCATTCGAAAAGCAGATCATGTTGTTGTTCTAGATCAGGGAGAAATTATACAAGAGGGACCTTTTGACCAATTAGCAAGTGAAAAAAAAGGAATGTTCAGTTATTTGTTGAGAAAACAAATAGAAGTAAGTGTCTAAAGAATTTGCAACACCGCTGAAATATCAAAAAATTGAGAATACTTTGTTGACATGTTCTATATAAAGAACTAATATAATAAATATATATAGGACTTTCCTATGTTTCAAATGAATTTTAAAGAATGTATAAAAAGAATGGGTATCAAAATATTTTTTTTGACCAAATTGTTCTTTATTTAGAACAATTTAATATCTTCGGAAAAGGTGGTAAAAATGAATCGTTTAAATCAGAGCAGTGGTTTTGACAAAAGAAAAGCAAAAGAAATCAATCTAAAGGAATTATTTAGAGTCATTAAAAAACGTTTCTGGATATTATTTGTATTTACAATTCTTTTTACAGCAGCAGGTATTTTATATGCTCAATCCTCAACTACTAAATACTATCAAACCTCTTCACGGGTTATCATAGGTGCCAATGAAGAATCTAGAAAGACACTGCAAGTGATTGTAACGGACTCTACCATTTTGGATAAAGTCGTTAATAAGCTTCATTTAACACAATCTGCTGAGGAATTAGCAGGTGAAATAACGGTGGCTAGTATTGATAGTTCCCAGGTAGTAAGCATTAGTGTTGTTGACTCAAATCCAAAAAGAGCAGCAGATATTGCTAATACGACAGCAGAGGTTTTTAAAGATCAGGTCCCTAAAATTGTTGGTAATGATTATATTCGAATCTTGTCAGATGCAAAGATAAACCTAATGCCAATTAACAAAAACCCAAATAATAAAATCATTGTTTTTCTCGTTGCAGGAATAATAGTTGGAATAGGATTTGTGTTTTTACTAGATTCATTGGATGATTCGATACAGTCTGAAAGTGAAATTGAGTTATTGCTAAACATTCCCGTTTTAGGGAAGGTCTCCAAGGTCAATAAAAAGAATGTCAAAAGGAAAAGAAACGTACCAATTAAATTAGAAGTCAGGGGTGAAACCAATGGCTATAAGTAGAAGTAAAAAAAAGAACGAAACTTTGGTAACCCACATCTATCCTGATTCCCTAATTTCGGAACAGTATAGAATGATTCAAGCAAACATCAAATTTTCTATGTTTGATAAAAAAAGTGGTATTTTCTTGATTACTTCACCTAGTGTAGGGGAGGGAAAATCCACAATGGCGGCCAACCTTGCTATTTCCATAGCACAACAAAAGGAAAAGGTACTGTTAATAGATGCCAACTTAAGAAATCCAATCCTGCATTCCCTTTTTAAAATTTCAAACTCATGTGGATTAACTGATGTTTTATTAGGTAAAGCTACTTTTGATGAAGCGATTCACCATACTGAAATTGGAAGGTTGGATGTTTTAACAAGTGGACCTATTCTATATAATCCTGTTGAATTGCTAAACTCGAAAGTAATGCAGGGATTAGTAAAAACGGTCTGTCAGAGATATGATGTTGTTCTTATAGACTCACACTCAGTAATAGAGCTAACTGATACTAAGCTTTTAGCAAATCAATGTGATGGGGTTATTATGGTTATAAAACGCGGGAAAACTACTCGTGAAAAAGCTGTAGAGGCTCAAAAGGAATTAGAATTTTCAAAAGCTAAGCTTGTGGGAGTTATCTTTAATGAATAAGAAGCACTAATAATGAATATTTTTTTGCTTAATTAGTTCTTTATTAAGAACAAATTTGTTTGTTTTATGTTTGGTGATATCTCCTTGCCATTATCTATGGAGGTACTCGGTCATGCTGTGGGTATAAATGGACCTTAGACGCTCGTCGTCGTGAGTGTGATGTGAGGGTGGGTTAGATGCCCAATTTTATTAAAAATAATGCTTATGTGTTTTTAGAAAAGAACTTATAAGCATTAATTTTAATGAGTGTATCTAATGAAACAATAAAGGGGTGATTGAACATGGTTAATAAAATTCTATTCTGTGCAACGGTTGATTCCCATTTTAAGGCATTTCATATCCCGTATTTAAGGTGGTTTAAAGAAAAAGGTTGGGAAGTTCATTTGGCTGCATCAGGAAACCTTGAACTGCCATATGTGGATAAAAAATTTACGATTCCAATTCAAAGATCCCCCTTTCATAAAATGAACTTTTCAGCATTTAAAAACTTAAAGTCTATCATTGATGAAAACCAGTATAAAATGATTCATTGTCATACACCAATGGGTGGAGTACTTACAAGACTAGCTGCTAAAGAGGCAAGAAAGAATGTGACAAAGGTGCTTTATACCGCGCATGGATTTCATTTTTGTAAAGGGGCTCCATTTATAAATTGGCTGATATATTATCCGATTGAAAAAATTCTATCAAATTATACGGATTGTTTAATAACTATTAATAAGGAGGACTTCCATCTTGCTACTGCACACAAATTTAAAGCAAAATCAATTAAACAAATTCATGGTGTTGGGGTAGATACGGAAACGTTTAAACCATTAAAAAAGATAGAACAGCAAGAATTAAGAAAATCATTAGGTTATAAACCTAATGATTTTCTATTGTTTTATGCCGCTGAATTTAATAAAAACAAAAATCAACAGCTTTTAATTAAAGCATTGTCCCTTTTAAAGGACGAAATTCCTAATGCTAAACTTTTACTGGCAGGCAGTGGTCCATTATTACAGGAATGCAAAATGCTTGCATCAAAACTGAGAATTAGTGGGATGGTAGATTTTTTAGGTTATCAAGATAATATTGAATTTTTTTTAAAAGTAAGTGACATTGCTGTTGGCTCAAGTTTGAGGGAAGGACTTCCAGTCAATATTATGGAAGCCATGTCATGTGAATTGCCAGTAATCGCAACAAATAACAGAGGACATAGAGAGTTAATCAAACATAATAAAACAGGATGGATTGTGGAACAAAATGCCGAAGACTTTGCATATAAAATCAAAATTTTGGCTAAAGACCGGGATTTAAGGTTTGAATTTGGAGAGAATGGCAGAAGAGTAATATTGGCATGGTACAGCATACAAAAGGTACTTGAAGAAAAAAAGATAATTTATAAATCATACATGGGTGAAATGGAGGATATTTTGTGGGGAATCCATTAAGAATATTGCATGTTGTTGTCAATATGAATCGTGGTGGTGCTGAAACTTTAATTATGAATTTATATAGAAATATTGATAGAACAAAAATTCAGTTTGATTTCTTAACTTGTAAAAAGGGAGATTTTGATCAGGAAATTAATCGGCTGGGTGGAAAAGTTTATCGGATCCCCTATGTAACTGATATTGGTCATTTTCAGTACTTAAAAAGATTAAACGAATTCTTTTTAATCAATAATCACTATAAAATTGTTCATTCACATATGGACCGAATGAGTGGATTTGTACTTTGGGCAGCTAAAAAGGCGGGTATTTCCCATCGGATTTCTCACAGTCATAATACAAGCAGTGAAGGTGGATTAGCAGTTAGAACCTATAAATGGTTTGCAGGCCAATTCATTATACCAAATGCCACAAATTTATTTGCATGCTCAAGTGATGCTGCTAAATGGTTATTTAAAGAAAGATCGAATTCGTCCATCATTTTGAAAAATGGAATTGAAAGCAATAGGTTTGAATTTTCTCAAGGCATAAGGAATCAGGTAAGAGATGAATTACAGCTTAGTCCTCATACTTTTGTGGTTGGGCATGTAGGAAGATTTAATGTACAAAAGAATCACTCCTTTCTCCTTGATATCTTTGCTGATTTTCATAGGAAGCATAGTGATTCCATTCTGCTATTGATAGGGGATGGGGAATTAAAAAGAGAAATAGAAAAAAAAATAAGGAATTTGAATTTAGTAGGAAGGGTGAAGTTACTTGGTGTAAGGGAGGATATCTATAAGATTCTTCAGGCAATGGATGTATTTGTCTTTCCATCCATACATGAGGGTTTACCGGTTTCTCTTATTGAAGCTCAAGGTGCGGGATTGCCTTGTATCATATCTGACAAAATTTCTTCTGAAGCAGATTTAGGGATGGGCTTAGTTCAATATTTTTCTTTAGGGGATAAAAATAATTGGGTTTCTAAATTAACTAAAATAGCTTCAAAACATATAGATCGTTTAAGTGTTTCCCACTTATTAGCAAAAAGAGGTTTTGACATAAGAGAAGCAGCAAATTATTTGGAGCAATTTTATTCTAAGATAACGGGGTGAAAACTTTTGAAACGATTAACTATTTTTACTCCAACATTTAATCGAGCATATTGTTTGGAAAATGCTATCAAAGTTTGGTACGTCAAACATGCCAAGATTTTATCTGGTTGGTGATTGATGACGGTTCAATAGATGAAACTATGAAGTTGGTCCAGGATTGGATAAAAGAGCAAAAGGTAGATCTTCAATATGTTTGGCAGGAAAACCAAGGAATGCATGGTGCTCATAATACTGCTTATAAACTTATTCAAACTGAATTAAATGTGTGTATAGATTCAGATGATTACATGCCTGATGATGCCGTGGAAAAAATAGTAGCCTTTTGGAAAAAGTATGGAGAAAAAAATGTTAGTGGATTAATTGCCCTTGATGCATATGCAAATGATCAAATAATAGGAACGAAGCTGCCTGAAACCTTACAAACCTCCACATTATTTGACTTGTACTATAAACATGGGGTTTCAGGTGATAAGAAGGTAATATATCGATCAGAGTTAACTAAGCAGTACCCATACCCTATTTTTTCAAACGAAAAATATGTGGGATTAGCTTATAAATATTACAAGCTTGATGAGCAGTACGAGATGCTATTAATGAACGAAATAGTTTGTTATGTTGAATATCTTCAAGATGGTTCCTCTAGAAATATGTTTAATCAATACAGAAAAAATCCAAAAGGATTCGCATTTTATCGGAAGGAGCTAATGGAGTTGCCATTTGCGAGTAATTCTTTTAAGTTTAGGCAGGCTATTCATTTTGTATCAAGTAGTTTAATGATAAAAAATTGGAGATTTTTAAATGAGACGCCGAATAAAGGCTTGACCACTCTAGCAATTCCATTTGGAATTCTATTAAACTTTTATATTCAGGTAAAAATTAGGATTCCTTCAAAAGTGTAGTTGTCTTTTAATAGTGAAAAATTAGGTAAATTCCATCTACTTTTTCGAAAAATTAGCTAACGTTAATAATGTGCCTAGATGCAGTCTTAATGAAAGGAATCGTCAAATGACAGTGCTTTGGATTAACTTAACAATTGTTTTTCTTTTTTCCTTTTTTTCAAGGTATTTTGCTGTTGCTATTGATGGAGAAAATTCAGTAGTTTCCGTGAAACCAAATAAACTTTTATTTTTAGGTGCTTTAGCATCCTTAATGTTGGTTTCGGGACTAAGGTCAAATATAGGTGATACCTTCTTTTACAAACATTCATACGTGACGAATGATTTTACCTGGGAATATATAAAATCACAAAAAGATATGGGCTTTGGATTTCTACAGATGCTATTAAAGAAATTTTCAGGTGATTCACAAACCTTAATCTTTACAACTGCTATTGTTACAAATGTACTTATTATGATGGTTTTGTATAAATACTCTAGGCTGTTTGAATTAAGCACCTATGTCTACATTACAGGTGGATTGTATTTAGTCACTATGAATGGAATAAGACAATGCTTGGCCGCTGCCATCTTTTTTACTGCAACAAAGTTTTTAATAGAAGGGAGTTGGAAGAAATACTTTTTAGTGGTATTGATTGCATCTGCATTTCATGAAAGTGCTCTTATTTTATTTCCTATTTACTTTTTAGCCAGATTTAAAGCATGGTCAAAAGCTACATTTGTTCTCTTATTACTTTCAATTCTCATTGTATTAGGGTTTGATAAGTTTTCATCCCTTTTATTTACAGCCATTAAGGACACTGAGTTTGGACATTATCAAAATTTCTCTGAGGGTGGGGCTAACCTTTTGAGAGTTGCGGTGGATGCAGTTCCAATCATCATCGCCTACCTTGGTAAGGAAAAACTAAGAGAGATATTTCCTGAAAGTGATTATATTGTGAATATGTCCATAATAGGCTTTGTTTTTATGATTATTTCCACCCAAAATTGGATCTTTGCTAGATTCTCTATTTATTTCAGTCTTTATCAATTAATTTTAATTTCTTGGATTGTAAAAGTTTTTAACAAGAAAGATCAAAAATTAATATATTTTGGAATTCTAATATGTTATTTTGCTTTTTATTTTTATGAGAGTGTAATTTCCCTAAATATTATTTATGAAAGTAATTACATCTAATTTTTAATTATAAGGGATGGATTAATTTGTCATTATCTAATGATCTTACTCAAAAAAAATTGCAGGAGATCCTATTAAGTACTTATATAAAGGTTCAAGAAAATCAAAATATTCAAGTTAAGGATATCATTGAAGAAATAAAGCAGAGTCTTATGGAAATTAAATAAAGGTAGTGGAAATGGTGAAGAGAATGTTTGATTTGTTGGTTTCAATTCTGCTATTAATCGCCTTCTCCCCAATTATTTTAATCATTGCTGTATCTGTCAAAATGAAGCTGGGTTCGCCTATTTTGTTTAGGCAGATGCGACCGGGGTTAAATACTAAGCCATTTTATCTTTACAAATTTAGGACGATGATAAATGCTACTGATATTAATGGCCATTTGATGTCTGATCAGCTAAGACTTACATCCTTTGGAGATTTTTTAAGAAGATATAGTTTAGATGAGCTTCCACAGTTATTTAATGTGTTAAAAGGGGACATCAGCTTGGTTGGACCAAGGCCATTATTGTTAGAGTATTTACCCCTTTATACTGAGGAACAATCCAAACGCCACTTAGTTAAACCAGGTATTACGGGATGGGCGCAGATAAATGGCAGAAATACAATTTCTTGGGAGGAAAAGTTTTATTTAGACATTTGGTATGTTGAAAATAGAACCTTTATTTTAGATTTAAAGATCCTCTTTTTAACAATTAAAAAGGTTTTCAAGTCGGAAGGCATTAAGCATGAAAACCATTCCACAATGCCAGTCTTTAAAGGGAGATTAGATGAAAATGAAAGAATGTGAAGTGAATCTACTTTTTACAAGCTCCGGTAGAAGGGTAGCGCTTATTAAGAAGTTTCAAGAAACATTATTAAGATGTCAAATCGACGGTAAGATTGTTACAACTGATTTAAAAAACACGGCACCTTCTGCCTTTTATAGTGACAGACACTACTTGGTACCAGGGGTGACTGAGAAAAATTATGTATCAGAATTATTAAAAATATGCATGCTTGAAAATATTAAACTTCTTATTCCACTCATTGATACTGAGCTACTTATTTTGGTAAGAAATAAGGAACGGTTTGAAGAAATTGGCGTGAAATTATTCCTTTCAAGTCAGAAACTTAATGAACTTGCAAATGACAAAATTAAAACATACGAATTTTTTATTCAAAATAATATCCCTTCTCCAAAGGTATATAGTGAGGATGAACTAAAAGAAGCTGTATATCAATTTCCACTATTAATAAAACCGCGTGATGGAAGTTCTAGTAGAGGGGTTTTAAAAATAAAAAATCAAAAGGAATTAGATTTCTTTAAAGAGTATATTCCAAATGCCATGGTTCAAGAGTTTATACATGGTACGGAATTTACTGTTGATGTCATGCTGGATTTTTATGGGAATATTAAAACAATTGTGCCACGTGAAAGGATTGAAACAAGGGCAGGTGAAGTAAGTAAAGGGATAACTAGAAAGGATTTTGACCTAATTAGTGCAACAGAAATGGTTATAAAAAAATTGCCTGGGGCAGTTGGATGTATTACATTGCAGTGTTTTAAAAAGGAAACCGGGGAAATAACGTTTATTGAGATAAATCCACGTTTTGGCGGTGGAATACCACTGTCAATAGAAGCAGGAGCAAACTTTCCACTTTGGACAATTGAGATGTTAAGTGGAATGAACTTTAAAGAAACAGATTTCTCTTGGAAGGAAAATCTAACCATGCTCAGATTTGATGAAGCCATTTTTACGGAGAATATAGGTCATGAGTATAAAAGCCATTGTATTTGATATGGATGATACCCTGTTCCGGGAGATTGATTATATCTTTAGTGGATACAAAGCCGTAGACAAATGGCTAGTAGAAAATTTTCAAATCCATAATTTTTACAAAATAGCTACTAGCTTGTTTAGGAAAGGATATAGAAAAAACACATTTAACAAGGCACTTGAACAATTAGGTAAGATTTGCAATGAGGAATTGATAATGGAAATGATCAATATTTATAGGACACATACCCCAACTATTGAATTATGTGAAGATGCAAAATGGTTGATCAATCATTTAATTGATTCCGTCAAACTGGGTGTAATATCAGATGGATACTTATCTGCCCAGGAAAAGAAAGTAGAAGCGTTAAAGTTAAAGGGGAAATTCCATTCTATTGTCCTGTCTGATTTGTACGGAAGACAAAATTGGAAGCCAAGTCCTCTTCCATATGTAATTGTAAGCCAAGAATTAAATTGTTTGCACAAAGAATGCCTTTATATTGGTGATAATGTAAATAAAGATTTTATCACTGCAAAAGAACTTGGATGGAAAACAATTTATATTAGGAGAAATGATGGCATCTATTTTGAATCACCAGTAAAGCCAGAGTACAGTGCACATTATCAAATTCAAAATCTAAAGGAGCTTTATTGGATTGAAGATTGCAAACACCTGTTTATTGATTCTGAAGATTACCGGAGGGTGGTAATGAAATGACAGCGATTAAATCTAAAAAAAGAATTTTCCTTTCTTCTCCACATATGAGTGGAAATGAGTATAAATATATTCATGAAGCGTTTGAGACAAACTGGATTGCACCTTTAGGGCCAAATGTAGATGCCTTTGAAAAAGAAATAGCCTTTTATGTAAGAGCCAATGAAGCTGTGGCGGTTAGTTCCGGAACTGCAGCCATTCATTTGGCTCTTTCTTTATTAGATGTGGAGAAAGGGGATAAGGTTTTTTGTTCTAGCCTTACATTTGTCGCAAGTGCAAACCCCATTATATATCAGGGGGCTGAACCTGTTTTTATTGATTCAGAGCCTGACACATGGAATATGTCTCCACAAGCACTTGAAAGAGCATTTAGCGATGCACAGATTGAGGGGGAATTGCCAAAGGCGGTCATTATCGTTAATTTATATGGTCAAAGTGCAAAGATGGATGAGCTACTTTCAATTTGTGATAGTTATCATGTTCCTGTTATTGAGGATGCAGCTGAATCGTTAGGTTCTAGTTATAATGGGAAAGCAAGCGGAACATTTGGGCACTTTGGAGTATATTCCTTTAATGGTAATAAAATTATTACGACATCGGGTGGGGGAATGCTTGTGTCAAATGATGTTGATTCATTAAGAAATGCCCGTTTCTTAGCAACACAAGCCCGTGATCCTGCACCACATTATCAACATAGTAAAATAGGGTTTAATTATCGAATGAGTAATATACTGGCCGGAATTGGAAGGGCACAATTAGAAATTTTAGATGAAAGAGTAAAGGCAAGAAGATCAATTTTCGAATTATATCGGAAGGAGCTTGCAAATCTACCTGGAATCTATTTTATGCCAGAGTTAAAGGATACAATTTCAAATAGGTGGTTAACGGCATTGACTATCAATAAGGAGGAATCGGGTTTTACTGTAGAAGAATTGTTACGTTTCTTAACAGAGGAAAATATTGAAGCAAGGCCGGTATGGAAACCATTGCATTTACAGCCAATTTTTCAAGGTTTACGCTATTATGCGCATAGTGAAACAAGCAGCATTTCAGAAAAACTATTTAAAAATGGGGTTTGTTTGCCATCAGGATCTAATATGACAGAGGATGACCAAATGAGAATTATTGATTGTATAAAAGAAATGATGAATGTATGCGCCGAAAGAAGGAAAGTTGTTTAATATTAATAAAAATTCAAAAAAAAAAGAGGTAAAAATGGATGATTGGGAAAAATATTTTAGAAATTCGAAAGAAGAAGGGATATACGTTATCAGAACTTGCAGATAGGGCAGGTATTTCAAAATCATATTTAAGCAATATAGAGCGGAATCTAAATATGAATCCTTCCATTCATGTAATGAAAAATATTGCGATTGTACTAGAAGTCGATCTTAAAATACTGTTAAAAACGGAGGCATCTCATGAAGAACAGGTGAACTCAGATAGTGAATGGATTGAGTTAGTTAAGGAGTTAAAAGATTCAGGGATTGAAAAAGATCAAATACATGAATATAAAACATTAATTGAATTTATTAAGTGGCAAAATCAAAATCTAGAGGCTAAGAAATGAACAAACAGATTAATAGAATTCCTAAAATTGTCCACTATTGCTGGTTTGGAGGAAAAGAAAAGCCGATACTCATTAACAAATGCATAGAGAGTTGGAAACAAAATTTACCAGAATACGAGATAAGGGAATGGAATGAATATAATTTTGATGTTAATTCTAATTTATATGTTAAAGAGGCATTTGAGACTCGTAAATTTGCTTTTGTAAGTGATTATGTTCGAGTATTTGCTTTGTATCATTTTGGTGGAATTTATTTAGATACAGATGTAGAGGTGTTTAAATCTTTTAATGATTTATTACACTATGAATCTTTTTGGGGGTTTGAACAAGAACAGTATATTGCTACAAGTACAATTGGAGCTGCAAAACACAATTCTTTAATAAAAGTCTTTCTTGATTCCTATGAAGGGAAAAGATTTATCCAAGATGGTGGAAAACATAACGAATTAACGAATGTAGCAATCATAACAAAAATATTAAAGGACTTTGGCTTGAAAGCAGACGGTCGATATCAAGAATTAGCTGGAAAGGGAGTATTTTTCCCTCAAGCATTTTTTTCTCCATATGACTATATTAATTGCCGCAAATTCCTATCTAAAGATACTTATACGGTACATTATTTTTACAAAAGCTGGTTACCGCCGAAAGCTAGACTAAAGGGCCAGTTTAAATTGATCTTATCTAAGATGATCGGTGGAGATAATATTGCAAAGCTGAGGAAAATCATTCCTTAAGGAGAAGGAAATATGATTAAATTAGGAAAAAAAATTTTAAGTGAGCTCCTTCATCAAATTCGTGAACGAGGTATTTATTTAACATTTTTAATGAATCTTTCTCACTTCATTGGCATGTTAAGAGGTTTATTTTATAAATTTATTTATTTTAGAAATATTAAATCCTCCATCTATTCTCTTCAATCAAACAGCAGAATAGAAATTTTTAATAAAAAGTCAAAAGTCAATATTGGTAAATTTGTTTTTATAAGAAAAAATGCCAGTTTTCGAATTGATTTTAATGGGGAGCTAAATATTGCAGATTATGTATTCATTAATGATAATTGCAATATTAACTGTGTCAATCGTATTACGATTGGGAAACATACTAAAATTGCCCCAAATGTATGTATTAATGATCATGATCACAACTACAAAAATAAAACTGATGACCACCTCATTAGAGGGGAAGTATCCATTGGAGAAAACGTATGGATCGGTTCGAATGTAGTGATTTTAAGAAATACATTTATTGGGGATAACGCTGTGATTGCAGCAGGAAGTGTTGTAAAAGGAAACGTACCGGCAAATTCAATTTTTCTAAATAAAAGAAGTAATGATTTCATTCCCATTTATGGGGTAACGAATTTGGCCAAAATAAAATAGGCTTTTTTTTATGTCTAATTTTATAGAGTGGGGAAGCATGATGAAAAAAAATATTCTAATATCTGTTTACAATATGGAAATTGGCGGGATTGAAAGAAGTTTAATAAACATGCTAGAAAACTTTAATTTTGACCAGTATAACGTTGACCTGCTTATATTTCATCACACGGGTGATTTATTAAATTTAATTCCTAAGCAAGTAAATATATTACCGCAAATAGGCGAGCTTTCAGTCTTTCGAAAACCAATCAGCCAATGCATTCGAGAGGGATACTATTTGTTTTCCTTGTTACGGGTTATATCTAAATATGCAGCAAAAATTAGAGGGAGTTTTAAACATTTGAATGAAGGTTCTGGGTATATTCAAATGCAGCTAATATTAAAATACGCCTCCTATTTTATACCAGTGTTGGAAAAGGCGTACGATGTAGCAATTAGTTTTTCCTGGCCACATGATATTTTAGCAAATAAGGTGAAGGCCCGAAAAAAGATCGCTTGGATTCATACTGATTACAGTAAATTGGAAATTGACAATCAACTTGACCTTAGTATTTGGAACAAGTTTGACTACATCGCGTCTGTTTCAGATACATGCAAGGATTCCTTCTTATGCAAATATCCTAATTTGAAGGATAAAGTGATAGTGGTTGAGAATATTACCTCCCCTTCCTTTATTAAAAAAATGGCGAAAGAAGAAAGCCCATTCCATAAAAGTAGGGACCAAATATTTCATATTGTTTCAGTTGGTAGATTATCTTTTGTAAAAGGATATGACTTAGCAGTTGAAGCTCTCAAAGTTTTGCATGAGCGGGGATTAACAAATATTAAATGGTATATCATTGGGTATGGTGGGTTTGAAAACGAATTAAAAGAATTAATCGCAAAGAACAATTTAAAGGATCATTTTATTTTATTAGGCAAAAAAACAAATCCATACCCCTATATAAATGAATGTGATTTATATGTACAGCCTTCCCGGTATGAAGGAAAGGCTGTAACCGTCACGGAGGCAAAAATATTGGGGAAACCCATAATTATAACAAATTATCCGACGGCAAAGAGCCAAATTGATCATGGGGTAGAGGGAGTCATTTGCGAATTAAATGTCCAAGGTTTAGCAAATGAGATTGAAAAGTTCTATCATAACAGAGATTTGAAAGAAAAGCTGATTCATAATTTAAAAGGTAAGGATTTTAACAATCATGATGAATTGGAAAAACTTTATAAAATAATAAGCTGATAGAGGGTGATTGGATATGAGCATAAAGGTAAGTGTTATTATACCAGTTTATAATGCAGAACAATATCTAGCCCCATGTATCGAATCACTTGTTAACCAAACCCTTACAGAATGTGAATTTATTTTTATAAATGATGGTTCGATTGATTCCAGCAGAGACATTATTGAGAAGTATAAGAAAAAGGATAATAGGATTAAACTTTTTGAACAGATAAATCAAGGTGTTAGTATGGCAAGAAACGCGGGGTTAAAAATAGCCTCTGGTGAATATATTGGATTTGTTGATGCGGATGACATTATTGAAAAAAATATGTTTGAAGTT
This sequence comes from Bacillota bacterium, assembly GCA_030705955.1. GTDB lineage: Bacteria > Bacillota > Bacilli > Bacillales > Cytobacillaceae > JAUZPL01. The sequence continues at coordinate 50,418 of JAUZPL010000002.1, forward strand.
CTATATAAAAATGCGAATCTGCATGATTGTGATATTGTTATCTCTAATTTTGAAGGTAGGATGGAGGGCCATATAGTAGTAGGTCATATTCCCTTCCAGAAGGATGCTACTTTAAAAGGAGATTTTATCCATGAAAAAATATTGCCTTATTTTTTGAAAGAGGATCAATTAAATTCTGTATGTACAAAGCTTTATAGGAGTGAATTAATTAAAGGGCATAAAGTGAAATTCCCGCAAAATATTGCTCTAGGTGAAGACGGAATGTTTAATATGGAATGTTTTAGTCATGCTGAAAAAATAAGATTTTTAGATTACGTTGGATATTATTATCGGGAGGTAGCAGGTAGTGCTACTAGAAATAAATTAAAATTTGATTACTTTAAAAGAGCTATTGAAGTATTTCATTTTGAACTGCCGCAAAATCTTTTTGATTATTTAGGAGAAAGCAGAATTAAACAGGTAAAGGCTGTAAAGCTTATAAATAGTGTAATGGCATATTTATATTTATATTTTGAACCTTCTAAAGAATTAGCTTTCCGTCAAAGATTTAAATATATAAATTATATGGTTCATCACGAGATTATTAGTGAGGCATTACCATTATATATGGATGAAAAAAGTGGAACATTAGGGCGATATGAAAGAACGTTACTTATGATGTTGAAAAGAAAATCAGTTTTGGGGATATATGCAGTAACAGCCTATAGCAGGCTAAGAAATAGGTTTGGAGGATACCATATATGAAAGTATTAATGTTCGCTCATGGTGGCAGTTTAAATAGGGGTTGTGAGGCGATCGTTCGTTCATCTACTAAATTAATTAAGGAAAAGGTAGAAGCAGCACAGGTATATCTAGTATCAGGAAAACCAGAAACGGATCATATTATTCCAAAATTAGATAAAATAATAGACGGATCGGATTCTAAGATCAAAAGATATACATTTGACTGGTTTGTAGCCTCTCTTAAAGTAAAGCTTTTTGATGATGAATCATATGCACTGCAGAAAATTCATCAAAAAATTATCAAAGAGATTAAAGAGGCAGACATTTGTTTATCTATTGGTGGAGATAATTATTGTTATGGGGAACAGCCTGGTTGGTACGAGGTTGATAGACAGGTCAAAAGGCAAGGGAAAAAGCTTGTTTTATGGGGATGTTCAGTTGGGGAGGAAGATTTATCAGAGAGAAAACTAGGAGATCTTCAATTATTTGATTTAATCCTGGCTCGCGAAACCTTAACCTATCATTTGTTGAAGGAAAAAGGCTTAAAGAACGTTTATTTAGTTGCTGATCCTGCATTTACTATGGAAAAGGAAGAGCTAGATTTGCCTAAAGGCTGGAAAGAAGGAAACACAATTGGACTGAATTTTAGTCCTCTTGTTTTGCAGAGAAATAAAAAGTCCCAAGAGGCAGTACGGGAATTAATATACCATATATTAACTACTACTGATATGACCATTGCACTTACTCCCCATGTTATTGATAAAGGTAATAATGATTATGATGTTTTAAATAAATTTTATAAAGAATATATGGAAACGGGAAGGGTTCTCATCTTACCAGATCATCTAAATGCTACTCAATACAAGGGCTATATTGGTAGGATGAGATTTTTTATTGGTGCAAGAACACATGCAACGATTGCAGCTTATTCCAATTGTGTTCCGACCATGGTATTAGGGTATAGTGTGAAATCTAAGGGAATCTCAAAGGATATTTTTGGAGAAGAGAAATTAGTCCTAGGAATAGATGAAATTTCCGATAGTGCCAAATTGAAGAGTTACTTTGACCAAATGTTAAGGGAAGAAAAGGAATTAAGAGAAAACCTTCAAAAATCAATTCCACAAATTAAAAAAATGTCCTATAAAGCTATTGATTATTTATATGCTTTAGTCCATTAAATGAGGGATATTATGGAGAAAAAAAACGTACTATTTGTCATTCCAAGCTTATCTGCAGGCGGTGGTGAAAAAAGTCTTATTAACCTATTAACTCAAATTGATTATGAAAAATACAATATTGATCTTTTTCTATTTAATCATGAAGGGTTATTTATGAATTTTATCCCTAAGGAAGTTCAGGTTTTACCACTTCCAGATATATTTAAATTATTTTCTTTGCCTTTTTTTAAATCAATAAAGGAGCTCGTGTTTATAGGGGAAATATCAGTTGCATATAATCGATTGGTTTTTTTAGTTAAAAATAAAAGCTTAAAAAATGTATCAACAAGGGAGCAATACACCTGGAAAAATGTATCGAAATCTTTAAGTCCACTTGAAAAAAAATACGATGCTGCAATTGGATTTTTAGAGAAAACATCAACCTATTTCTGTGTTGATAAAGTTTTAGCAAAGAAAAAGTTAGGATGGATACATATAGATTATGATCAATTAGGGATGGACCCAGTTTTCGATATACCCTATTTTGAAAAGCTAGATCAGATTGTGACCGTTTCAGAAGAGTGTGCCAATATTTTTAAGAATAGATTCCCAACACAAAAAAATAAGGTGAAGGTTATCTATAATGTTATTTCTCCTACGATCATTACTAGAATGGCAAACCAGGTGCAAACGGATGTCTATAATAGAAAGGAAAATGAAATCATTATTCTTTCCATTGGAAGGCTTCATTATCAAAAGGGGTTTGAAATTGCAATTGAATCATGTAAAAAGCTGCTAGATAAGGGATACAAAGTGAAATGGAATATTATTGGAGAGGGAGGAGAAAGAGAGACATTAACTAAACTTATTAAAGAGTATGGTCTAGAGGATTTTTTCAACCTACTTGGTTTAAAATCAAATCCTTTTCCTTATATAAAACAGGCAGATTTTTATGTGCAAACCTCAAGATTTGAAGGAAAGTCCATTGCAATTGATGAAGCAAAAATTTTAAATAAACCTATTATTACAACAAATTATAGTACAGCAAAGGATCAAATTCATCATGGTGAAAATGGGTTAATTGCAGAAATGAATGCTGATTCTGTTGCAGAAAAAATTGAATGGCTCATTAAAGACATAAACTTAAGAAATAAGTTCGAAATGAACTTAGCCAAACTAAATCTTGGGACAGAAGGGGAAATAAACAAATTGTATAAAATTTTAAGTGGGTGAGGATTTGAAGAAAAGTATTTTATTCATAATCAATAAATTAGTATGCGGCGGGGCAGAAAAATCACTCATATCCTTATTAGAAACAATTGATTACACAAAATATGATGTAGATTTATTTTTATTTAAACATGAAGGATTATTTTTAAGTAAAGTCCCTAAAGGAGTCAAGTTAATAGAAGAACCTGTTGAATATAGGTATTTTGATATGCCAATTAAAACAGCGATTATTAATTCAGTAAAAAAGGGAAGAGTAGACATTGTTTTTTTGAGAATGTTGGCAGGTTATATATTTAAAAGAGAAAAGAATAAGGCAAGATGTGAACAAAGGGTTTGGAAGTATTTATCAAAATCTATTAAAAAGCTGAATAAAAAGTACGATGTTGCAATCGGATTCCTTGAAAAGAATCCGATTTATTTTTGTATAGAAAAGGTTGATGCAGAAACGAAAATCGGATTTATTCATTCGGATTATGACAAGCTTGGAATGGACCCTAAAATAGATAAAAAGTATTTTAATCAATTAGATAAATTGATAACAGTATCGGTAGAAAGCGCAAAAATTCTGAAACGGAATTTTCCAAATATCTCTGACAAAATAAAGGTGATGCATAATATTGTATCTCCTGCTGCCATTAGAAAATTATCTTTGGATAAGGGTGGAATCAGGTATAAAGGAATAACCATTTCCTCTGTTGGAAGACTGGATTATGTTAAGGGCTATGATATGGCCATTGAAGCCTGCGAACTGCTCATTAAAAACGGATTTGATATTAAATGGTATGTTGTCGGTGAAGGGGAAGAAAGAAAAAAAATAGAACAAATGATAAAAGAAAAAAATCTTTTTACTCATTTTATTTTATTAGGTGTTAAAGAAAATCCTTATCCCTACATAAGGGAAGCAGATATTTATGTTCATCCATCAAGATTTGAGGGAAAATCAATGGCTATAGATGAAGCGAAAATATTACAAAAGCCTATCGTGGTAACAAGGTTTAACACAGCTAAAGATCAGATAAGCCATCAGGTAAACGGAATCGTGGTTGATATGAATGCAAAATCAATATATGAAGGAATTAAAAGTCTAATTGAAAATCACGAGTTGAGAAACAAGCTTATCAATCATTTAATGATTGAACAATTGGGCACTGAGTCTGAAGTTAAGAAGCTTTATGCATATATTAGCTAGAAGAGAAGGGATTACAAAAAATGATAGCCAAGATTTTTATTGGATCCATACTTTGTTTAATAGCTTTAGTGATGGTAATAGATTTTATTCCGCTATTTAAGGATTGGATAAATAGAATAAAGATTGGCAGATATTTAGATGTAGAAGAGTGGAGTCAATCAATCGTGAAAACAGGAGTAGAATGGCTGAAAAAAACGCCTTTAATAAAGGTGACTGATAATACCAGACTTATCATGGTTGATATGTTACGAGGAAACTATAAAAGCAATGCAATTCAGTCCTGGCAAGAAGCGGCGCTCATTTTGGGTCTTTCAGAATATATGAAAATTCATACTAGCAAACAAATAAGAAATCAAATTGTAAATTATATTGAATACCAATTTGATTATTCAGGTCAATGGATAACAAAACCAAAGAATGTAGATGCAGCGCTACTCTCCTATGCAATCATGAAATCGGATTGCGTGGATATTCAAAAATATAAAAGAGCATTTGATTTTACATGGGATCTTATTAAGGAGCATATCGGGGAGGATGGCTGTGTTGCATATAGAAATGGGATGAAAAGTTACCGGTATGTAGATACGATTGGTTTTATTTGCCCATTTTTAATTGCTTATGGATTAAGGTTTAACAAAAAAGAATGTATTGAATTAGCAATTAAACAAATTAAGCAATTTGAGCAATCAGGTATGCATGAAATAGAGCAAATGTGGGTACCTTACCATGCTTATAAAATAGAAAATCATATTCCTTTAGGCTTATATGGTTGGGGCAGGGGATTAGCTTGGTTTTCTATAGGGGTTATGGATTCATGGAAAGAACTTCCTCCCCACCATAAATATAAAAAAACGTTGGAGGAAAGTGTAAAGAAACTTGCAAAATCAATTCTCATTTTTCAACAGGACAATGGAAACTGGAACTGGACAATAGGAAGGGATGAGTGCAGACCCGATTCATCTACGACGGCAGTATTGGGATGGTTCATGGTGAATGCCTCAACAATAAAGGATATCTCGAAAGAGTGTGAAGCATGTTCTGAAAAAGCCTTAAATTATTTAATGACTGTGACTAGAAGAGATGGGGCAGTTGACTTTTCACAAGGAGATACAAAAGATATAGGAGTTTATTCAATGACATTTAGTATTCTCCCTTTCACACAGGGATTTAGTATTAGAGCAATAAGTTCATATAAAAATCAAGGGCTGGTAAAGAATAATGTTAAAAAAAGCAGTTAATTTTCTTAGGGCTCGAATTAGAAAAATAATTTTGGAAGAGGTATGGATAGAAGATTATATCAAAATGGGAATGAGAATGGGACAAAATGTTTCCATACAGCCTGGAGTGGTCATTGATTATTCTCATTGTTGGTTAATTGAGATAGGAAATAATGTTACCATAGCACCTCAAGTCTATTTGCTGGCACATGATGCTAGTACAAAAAAAATAAATAATTATACAAAGTTAGGTAGCATTACCATAGAGGACAATGTATTTATTGGAGCTAGAGCAATGATTATGCCAGGGGTTACGATTGGAGAAAACTCAATTGTTGCAGCTGGAAGTATTGTAACAAAGTCCATTTCAAAGAATAGTATTGCAGCCGGAAATCCAGCAAAAATTATATCATCATTAGATCGCTTTATTGAAAAAAGTAATGAGTATAGAAAAACAGCAAAATTTTATGACAGTAGGTATACAATTGTCGGGAAAATTTCAAAAGAAAGAAAAGTAGAAATGTATGAGGAACTTTTGAATCATGTAGGTTTTGTTGAATAAGGTGTGACTTGCTTTTTTTGTGTGGTTAAAATGATAGATGGAAAGAATTCATATGAAAATACTTTTTGCCAAAATGTAACGAAGGAGATTTCATGAGAGTAAAAAGTTCTTTAATCAATATATCTGTCGGTTTAGGTAATCAAGTCATTATTACCTCATTAAGCTTTGTATCCAGAACCATTTTTATCAAGGCATTAGGAGTAGAATATTTAGGGATAAATGGATTATTTACAAATATTTTAGCGATGCTTTCTCTGGCTGAAGCTGGCATTGGCTCCAGCATCATGTACAGCCTTTATAAGCCAGTAGCTGAAAATGATCAGGAAAAAGTAAATGTCCTAATGAATTTATATAAAAAGGCTTATATGGTTATTGCATTAATTGTCTTATTGCTTGGATTAGCTCTTTTACCTTTTCTTAATTTTTTTGTAAAAAATACGCATGTAGAGAATATCCATTTCATCTATTTTATTTTTTTACTTAATACCGTTGCTCCTTATTTATATGTACACAAAAGTTCATTTTTAAATGTTTGTCAAAAAAGCTATATTGTAACTGGATTGTATTCCATTTCATCTATCATTTCAGTGTGCTTAAAAATTGGAATCTTATATTTTACGAAAAATTATATACTATACCTGGCAATTGATTTTACGATTACCATTATAAATTCAATTATTTTATCCATTATTGCAAATAGGAAATATAACTTTTTAAGAAATAAAATATCTAATACGTTAGATAGTGAAACAACAAAAAACGTCGTTAAAAATATTAAAGCCATTATTTTGCAAAACATAGGAAATTATCTTGTGTTTGGGACTGACAATATCATTATTTCCTCTTTCGTTAGTGTTATAGCAGTCGGTTTATATTCAAATTATAATATGTTAATAGAAATCTGCAGAACATTTATCAATCAAATTTTTAATAATATTTACCATAGTGTCGGAAACTTAATTGCAAAGGAAAGTAATGATAAGGTTTTCCAAATTTATAAAGTATATCAGTTTCTTAATTTTTGGATTTATTCCTTTTTTACTATATTTTTATTAGTCATTATCCAGCCTTTTATTACAATGTGGCTTGGGCCAAAGTTTATAATGGGAAAATATGTTTTATTGATTTTAATTATCTGTTTTTATGAACGAGGAATGAGAAATTCAATTACTACGGTAAAAACGACATCTGGAATTTTTCATGAGGATCGATATGTTCCCTTGTTCCAGGCGATTATAAATTTATTCTTTTCTATATTTCTAGTGAAATATATTGGTATTGCAGGTGTTTTCCTTGGAACGCTCATTAGTGCTTTGGCTGTTCCGTTTTGGACAACACCTTATTTTGTTTATAGGAAGGTTTTCCACAAACCATTAATAAGTTACTTTTTAAACTATACATTTTATTTACTAGTAGGCTTTTGCACCTATTTAGTAACGGACTATCTATGCTTATTTTTTCCTTCAAATGATTTAGTCAATCTATTTGCCATTGTTGGTGTTAGTATCGTTGTTCCTAATACAGTTTATATGATTCTTTTTTATAAAACGGATGAATTTAAATATTTAATCTCCATAATAAATGGTGTGAAGAAAAAGGTGTTAGAACGGGCTTTTATGAACAGTAAGGCAACTTCAAGAATGTAGAATGACTTTTTTCTTCAAAATACCCTTTTTTCAAACACACCAAGTTATGTAACTAAACAACCTTATGGTTGATTTCATAAGATGTAAAGAGTTCGGAAAGGGGTTTTTAGAATATGATTGTGGTTAATGCAAATATTGGGGATTTTAATAATGTATATTTGGCAAAGAATGCTCCAACAAATAATGATGTACTAACATATGATAGTACCCAATCAAATGGGTGGCTAAACAGCCTCCTGTACAGCAAGCAGGAAATGGTTCAAGTTCGTACGTCATTGAGCTGCAAAGGTGGGGGATTAAAAGTGATGGCACTGAGGCTTATGCAACAACGAAGGGTATAAATGATGCCATTACTTAGGCGAAAGCTCAAGGTTATACTCATATTAAATTACCTGATGGACATTATAAGCTGAAAATTGACAGCTCAACTTTTTCTTGTATAGTACTGAAAACGGATATCCAGTTTGAGATGTCAAACGGATGTATTTTGGAAATGGAGGCTAATTCATCCCCCTACTATCGATTTTTTGAAGTAACTGGTGTACAAAACGTAAAGATATCAGGTGGGAAATTAATTGGAGATAAACAAGTTCATATATATGAATTAAAGATTAAGTTTGTTAGGGGTGGCGTAAATTCGGATGGATCACTAAAGGATAATCCTAATTTTATTCACAGTGAAATTTTGGATAGATATCAGAACCCCGGGTTATTAAGGGAGTTTAGATTATGGGCAATCGATGGAATCAAAGCTACAAACTATAGTTTTTATCAATATAAAGACATGGTTTCAAGTACTACCTTGGTTGGTTCCCGAAATAATGGAGGGTTTGCTCCTACAAATCCAACAGGGCGCGGATGGTTTGGCCCAATAGATGCTGTCAATAAAATGATTTTCGTTATTGATATATCATCCTCCCCATTAACAGATACACAAATTGGACAAATTGCGGCAAAGGTGGATACATCTAAGTTTACCCATGAATGGGGTCAAGGAATTGAAATAAAAGGATCAACTCAGGTTATGATTCAAAATGTAGAAATTATGAATTGTACAGGAGACGCTATATCTACTAGCTGGCTCGAATACAAGCAAAATCCGAATGATTATACACAGGAACAAATGGGATTGAAAATATATATAAAAGATTGCAACCTTCATCATTGTCGAAGACAAGGTATTTCACTTTGTGGTTCTAATGATATATATGTAGAAAACAACAAAATCGACCATATTGGCTTTGCAGATGATGGAATAACTGTTGATGGAACAGCTCCTATGTTTGGCATTGATATTGAGTCAATATGGTCTGAAACCAATATTCCAACATGGCGGCCAGAGCTTGATCAAAAGGGATTTGAACTTAATACAAGAATCCATATTTATCGTAATTATATTTATAACAATGCACGGGGGCACATTGTAAATGCAGATGGGATAAATGTATTGATTGAGAAAAATACATTTGAAGGCTGGAATGTCGGAGGAATTAGTTCCTATCCAAATAATATGTATATTCAATATATAAATAATACTTTTATTGGATGTGAATTAGTAGTACAAGGAGATAATGTCGTAAATGGAGCTAATTTAAATATAGGGAATATTAAATTGTTTAATATAAAAGGGGGCATTGTTGAAAATTGCAAGATTAAAGATGTGATGTTTTACGGCTCAAGCACATATGGATATTTTGGCAGTCCACAATCTGTAGACGTCTCTTCAGGGATCTTTACTTTTAGTTCACCACATGGAATGGGAAATGGGGCAAAAGTTGTTTTTGAGCAGTGGTTGGGAAAAGTTCCATCAGGAATTAACCCAGATAAACTGTATTATACGGTAAATGTTACTTCTACAAGTTTTCAGGTTGCTGAAACAAAGGATGGTACTCCAGTAAAGATAACAGATACGGGTACTCTTGGTTTTAATGTTAGCAGGTATGATTATGGGAGATGCTATATCTCAAATATAATTGTTGAAAGGGATTGGAGAGACGATAATTCATTAACTCCAAATGTAAATCTTATTTTGACAGGCGGAGTGTTAAAAAATATTACAGTAAAAAACTATGAAGTAAATATTATTGCTCCCAAAAGCTATGTGGGCAGCCCAATAACAGTAGAAGGGTTAACTATTATAGAAGGAGGAGCAGGGTTAGATGCTTGTAACCTTAGTAACGGAAAATTTATTAGGGTTAAAAAAGGGATTATGGGTGGGGATGTAACATTTAGCTCTTCTGCTCAGAATATAAGAAAAATCGTTGCTAATAGTTGTTTATTTCAAAATGTGGGTGTAAATGTGGGGAATATACTTTTGAACTCAAGCACATTTTTAAATTCCTATATACAAAAGCCATCATACCTTGATTCATTAAATTCCACTATTTCAAATTGCTCATTAGAGAATACAAAATTAAATTTACACTGGCTAGCCACCAGTAATAGCATGGTTATTGCAAGATGTACGTTTGATAATGTTTCAATGGATGTAAATTCAAATACAAAAATGATTGAAAATGTAAGTCTTAATTTATAAAGGATTTTAAACTACTCTCATGTCTGCCCTGCCAACCAGCAACTTCATTTTTTGCTATTTCAATATTATTAAACATAAAAACAGGATTTGTTTCCTTTAAAACTCCAAAATCTTTATGTGTAATAGCAATGGTAAAAGGCGTTAAGGCGTATTCTTTCTGCAGTAAAACCCCGGCATGATCCTTCTTGAAAATTACTGCATGCTCTTGTCGATTATTTACTTTAAAGCAAAATATATAGGCATCTAATTCGTGGTTATATAACCAAGCATAATTATAGCTCTTCACTTGAACCGAATTTAAATAACTAAAATCCAGTATACATAGAAGAAGTCAATTCTCACCATCTGGTCGATTCTCCCATCCGGTATTCTATGGATAATACCCTGTTTTAACTTGTGTACGTAATACTCTTTTCCACATTTCCTTATTTTAAAGAATTCAAATCAATTTTAACTTCTAGCCAGGTTTATATCTAAATAGGCCTTTATACTAATAAAATTTCATCTTATATTTCAAAATTCTGAACAAGTTCTTAATATTTTAAAGAACATTAAAAATTAGAAGGTGGTAAACCTTCTTTTTTGGCTGGGATTAAGGATGGAAATCTTAGAATAATAGATAGATTATCTCCTAATAGCATTAAAAATTTGTCGAAAATATGTTCTTTTAAAAGAACGATTTCTAAATTATAATAATTAAATCAAGGTATATTTAAGTGAAATAGGATAATAAATTGCTCTGAATATATTTTTTTTTATTATTTGTTCTTTATAATGAACGATTTAAAGGAGGTGAAATAATGCAAAGGGAAAAAATATATTCTCCCCCAATGGTATTAAGCCATCAAACAATCCAGTTTGAGACTAGACATAGTTGGAATCCTGGAAAAGGAAATTCACCTGTCTCAGATGGAAATGGTGGAATTAACTTCCCAAATGATTCAAATCCGAATCCAACACCATGTGGAGCCGGAGCTCCAGGAAATAGTGATAAAAAAGGGTTAAGTGGAATAGGGCAGTGTAATCCAAAGGTTAATTAAAGGTGCAGGGAAGAACAATGGAAATACTCCATTAACTTCCCGCCTTAATATTTAATAAATCTTTAAGGAGCTAAAAATGAAGGGAATAAAAACAAAAATTGGCGACCAATTTATTCAAATTATATACGAACCAACAGTACTTTTTAACAGCTTTCTAAGAAATTTCCAACCAAATGTAGGCAGTGAAAATGATCAAGCAGATTTAATTATTAAGATAAAAGAAGGTTACGGCGTTCCGTTTGTAGATTACAAGGTAGACATAATAGAAGATCACAATCAAATACTATATCGAAGGGCAGATTATTTGATTGAGGTAAACTCAACATTCAAATATGCGACCATTTCGGTCCATGATGAACTTGCCCTAAAGCATGCCATGATGAATTTATATAGCTCCTTCATCGTCCACCATAATTGGGGGCTTCTCATCCATTCCTCCTGTGTAATTGAAAAAGGGAAAGTGCATATTTTCGCAGGGCAATCAGGTGCTGGAAAATCAACTGCAGCTAAACTTTCATACCCGAGAACACTCCTTTCCGATGAAGCAACCCTTGTAAAAATTACTCAAAACCAAATAACGGTTTTTAATTCTCCTTTTAGAAGCGAAATAGAGACGGATGATTTTAAAGGAAGCTTAGATGCAGCTAGTGTGCAAATCCTTTACCAAGCATTGCAAAATAATAGAGTAAAGTTAACAAGATCGGATGCCCTTCTTCAGTTAATGGATAAAGTTTTCTTTTGGCCACGTAGTCCAGAAGAAATAAAAACCATCATGAGGCTATTAACAATGTTGGTAAAAAATGTGCCTGTATTCGAATTATATTTCCAAAAAAACAATACCTTTTGGGAGTTGATCTCTTAATGACCCAGTATATTCAAAAGGCCAAATTTGAAAAAACGGAACTTGATGGAGAGTGGATTATTTTGAATACAGAAGATTTTACTGTTACGAAATTGAACGAGGTAGGGGGGCTCTGCTGGGCATTATTAAATGAAATCCAAACGGTTGAAACTCTTACTCAGTCTTTGCTAGAAAAGTTCTCTTCCCAAAACAACATGGAGCAAGTCAAAAGAGACATAGAGGAGTTTTTGTCTCAGCTTGTTCACTGTGGATTAATTCAACATGTTGATTGATCAGGAAACTTTTAAGATCCTTAGAGCAGCTATCACAAAGGAAGGATGGGTAGAGCTGCCTGCTTATGGAAATAGTATGTACCCTTTGATTCAAAAGGGAGATATTTGTCGATTTATATTCTTTAAACCTTCTGTGGTAAAAAAGGGGGATATTCTTTTATTTCAAACAACAAAAGGCCAATTAATTGCCCATCGATTTTATAGTACGGAAAGAATAAATCACATGCTTTATTACATTACAAAAGGGGATACAAATCTTGGATTTGATAATCCGATATTGGAAAGTCAAGTAGTTGGAAGGTTAGTAAGCATTCAAAAAAAACATATCATTTTAAGACAAGGAAATGTATTAACTGCCTTATGGGGAAAAATGATTCAATCTTTTCCACTCATCACAGGTATTTTAAGAAGCTATTTAAATAGGAATGACGGAGTGTCTACATAATGAAGGATCAGATCAAAGAGCTCATAAAACAGTATTTTGCCATGAAGGATATTCGAAGGACGTATTCGTTATTGAAACCTTTTATTTTAAAACAATGGAAGGCTTATTCTGCTCTTCTTCTTCTCTTACTGGTTGATATCTATTTAACGATTGCTTTTGCAAAGTTTTATGGACAAATAACAGATTCAGCCATACATGGAGGCTTTCATCAAATATTGACACTATTTCCCTACGGATCATTTCTTATTATGTTAAGTATTGTTGCAAATGTTTCCTATACCTATTTAGACACAGTTGCCACCAATGGGGTTAAGAAGGATCTCAAGAACCATCTTTATCACCATATTTTACGGTTGCCTGAAGAAGAGACCTCGAATCTTCGTACAGGAGAGCTAATGGCCCATTTTTCAAATGATATTCATGGAGTAGATGGGGTTATTGGAAATAGTCTTATTACGCTTATAAGAATGCCTATTATTTTCATTGTTGTCTTTTTTTATTTAATGAAGGTAAATTTGATTTTATGTTTGCTAAGTTTAGCTATTGCTCCAATTTCAGCAATAGGGGGCATTGTATTTGGATTATACCTTCGAAAAAGTGGACGGATGATTCACAAGCTTGTTGGTGACATTAATAGCCATCTTAATGAGACTTTTCAAGGACTAAACGTTATTCGGTCCTTCACGCTTGAAAAAATGCAATATAAAAGGTACGCCCAAAAAAATCAGGAATTGTACCAGTTGGAGTTGGGAAATTCAAAGCTTCAAGGATGGTATTATACAGGTGGACGTCTCGTTGGCTCCATTTCTTTTCTTGTAAATCTCACTGTTGGTGCATTATTTGTATCAAAAAGTGTACTAACAGTTGGTGCCTTGTTAACCTTTTTAAACCTGGTTGACCATATGGTTTACCCTGTTACGGGAATTGCCAGCCATTGGGCGGGATTTCAACGGTCCATTGCTGCACTTGAAAGAGTTTTAGCCGTCTTAGAAAAAACAACTGACATCAAAGAACTTCCCTCTTTCTCCCCTGAAATTAATTTAGTCGATTCACTTCAATTCCAAAACATCACTTTCCGTTATGATGAAAATAAAAATGTATTTGATCATTTTCATTTAGATATTTCTGCAGGGAAGGTAACAGCGCTAGTTGGACCAAGTGGAGCAGGAAAAAGTACATTGTTTAATCTTTTACAAGGATTGTATAAACCGCAAGCAGGAACAATATTATTTGATGGCATACCAATGGAGGAGTTTTCGATACCACATTTAAGAAGTGGGATTGCTCATGTTCCTCAAGAAACGTTTCTCTTTGCAGGAACCGTTCGAGAAAATCTCCTCCTCGCACGTCCAAATATTTCAGAAAAAGAGATGGTTGATGCTGCTATTAGTGCACAGATTCACGAGTTTATTCACACATTGCCAAACGGGTATGATACTGAAATCGGTGAAAGGGGAATAAAACTATCTGGTGGACAAAAACAAAGGATAGCTATTGCCCGGGCTATTTTAAAGGATGCTCCCATCCTATTGTTGGATGAGGCAACATCAGCCTTAGATGGAGAGACAGAGTTTTATGTAAAAGAGGCAATTGAAATGTTAATGAAAGGAAGAACAACTATTATTATTGCCCATCGATTGTCAACGATTCTACATGCAGATGTCATTATGGTGATGGATCAAGGGAATCTTCTTCAAAAGGGAACACATGAAGAGCTAATTGTTCAAAGCGGCTTATATCGAAATCTCTATGAATCTTATAATAAATCAAATCAAATGGCGGGAAGTGTATAGATTGTGTATTGAGTTAATAAAGGGATTGTATGACTCCCAAGCCTCATTTCCTAAAGAGGAAGATTACTACCACAATGCCCAAATACTTATTGAAAATGAGGGGATTTCCTCGCAAATGTTTTATTTGTTGAATAACAGTGGAAAATTACAACAAACCCCTTTGTTTTTCCAAAAGTTTTTGAAGGAAAACTATGAAAAAAGCTTGGTACAAAACCTTTTTATTAAAAGTCAGTTAGAGCAAATTTTAAGAAAACTTGAGGAAAATAGGATAGAGGTTATTCCTTTAAAAGGGGTTTTATTTGCTGAAAAATACTTTGGATATTATGGTGCAAGGCCAACCTCTGATATCGATTTATTAATTCGACTGGAGGATCTCGAAAAAGCAATACAAGTGGCAGAGGATTTGCAGTTTTTTATAGAGGAGAAACAAATTACTGATCATTTTCATTGTTCACTTGGTAAAAAATTGAAAGGATCAATGATTCCATTAAGAGTAGAGTTTCACTGGAATCTTGTTCTAGAAAAGACAGCTGACCTTAATGTGGAACCGTTATGGGACCAAGCCGTTCCATTAAAAGGCTCATTGTATGTTAAGGAACTTTCAGATTATCATGCGTTTTATATGATTTGCCTTCATGGATGGAGGCATAATTTAGATTCACTAAAATACTTTATTGATATTATTCAAATGGTTCACCTATTACAAGGTAAACTAGACTATGACTCTTTATTTAAAGAAGCTGCTTTACATAAAACCTTAAATAGAATGACTAGAACATTAACAATTGTTTATCAGCGATTTCCCCATCTTGATAAAATTAAATATTTATCTTATAAAAGTAAAAATATTTATCGCCAATACTACTCTGATAAGGGAGTAAAAAAGTATATTGATTTTTTTGATTACCAGTTTTTAAGCTATGACTCTTTGAGGCACGGTCTAATTGGGATTTCTCAATGGCTTTTTCCTACAAAATCTGAATTGCGGACCCAATTTGGTGATAGGTCAACAAAACAAATGATACTTGCTGTTACCTTGAAGCGGATTAAAAACTTCATAAAAAGTATTGCCCCGTAAGTAGAGACTTTATCAATTAGATTGAGGTCTCTTTTTTGTTTCTTTCTTCAATCTACATCCACATTTCATCTTCCCTAAAAATAAAAAAATTCTTTATTTCCAAATAAGTTCTTAAAATTATTATTACAAAGCATTATAATGAAAATAGGTTGTAAAAATTTTGTAACATTTTGACGAAATTTGGGGGATTTTAGTATGTTTTTAAGTAAAGTAAAATATGAAAATTTAATAGAAGAAAATAAAAAATTAAAAGAAAAGCTGGTATTCGTGCAGAGGGAGGCAGAGGATAAGGAGAATTTTTTCAAAAGTTTTCTAGAATCCTTTAATTTTGAATTAACAAAAACCATTGATCAACATGAATTGGTTAACAGTCAGCACCATGTAATGGGAGATTTAGTAGCGAAAATTAAAGAGCGATTTGATAAGGTAAACGATCTTTGCAGTTTTTCCTTCGATAATTCAAAAATTCTTTCTGAAAAGGGAGAAAGCTTAATTGAATCAGCAAAAGATATGGTGTTAAAGACAGAAGAAGGCCGTCAATCTGTTAGTATGGTTGAAAAGTTAATTTTACAATTAGGAAACCAGCTTGGGGAAACCTATAATAAAATGAATCAACTTAATGAACGTTCCAAGGAAATTGAGCTTATTGTAAAAGTCATTAAAGAAATAGCAGATCAAACAAATCTATTAGCCTTAAATGCTTCCATTGAGGCAGCAAGGGCAGGAGAACAAGGTAAAGGATTTGCAGTTGTAGCAGATGAAGTTAGAAAGCTCGCTGAAAACACAGCTGTAAGTACAAACAGTATTAGTGAATTAACAAAAAATATTCAAAAGGACATTCAGGAGACTCTTTCTTCTACCACCACAAGTACAGAGCTTGTTAATAATGGTATCACCTTAAGTGCAGATACAACGCAAAAAATCGTTTATATTACGAGTGTAATTACGAATGTTCAAACAGAAGTAAGCGCTGTAAATGGGAAAATTGAAGAGCAAAAGGTCTATTCACAGAATGTAATGAGTGAGATTACGAATACGAAGTCATTGTTTGATGAAGTAAACGAAGTGATTCTTAAACATATAAATGATGCAAATGTTGTCGATATAAAACTAGAAGGTGCTATGAAACAAGTAAATCAATTAAATTCAAAAGAGGAAATAATAGAGCAAAGTGAATTTCCTGAAAAAATGGAGGTGTCATAATGGAGCAAAAAGGAGTCTTGCTAGAAAGTGGAACAAACGAGTTAGAAATTGTTGAATTTAGTGTTGGCCATAATAAGTTTGGAATTAATGTTATTAAGGTAAGAGAAATTATTAATCCAATTCCTGTAGTAACCATTCCTCATTCCCATCCAAATATTGAAGGAATTATCGAGCTTAGAGGAGAGATTCTTCCGGTTATCAACATTGCAAAGGTATTAGGATATCCGGAATCTAGTCAACCTACACTCGATAAATATATAGTTACCGAGTTTAATTTGCAAAAGGTTGTTTTCCATGTACATGGGGTTGATAAAATTCACCGTATTTCTTGGGGAGATATTGAAAAACCTACAAATTTATATTCAGGTTTGGATAGCCATATTATTGGTGTGATTCGCAGAGAAAATGGAATGATCTTGCTATTAGACTTTGAAAAAATTGTTGTAGATATTAATCCAGCAACAGGAATTAACCATGATCGACTAAAGCAGGTAGAAAAACGAGATCGTTCAAAATACCGGATTGTTGTAGCTGAGGATTCAGCCCTTTTAAGAAAGCTTATTTCAGATACTTTAACAGAAGCGGGATTCCAACATATAGAGTTTTTTGAAAATGGAAAGGATGCTTTTGCCTATCTTGAAACTACTGTAAAAAGTGAAGTTGAATTAGTAAGTACAGTCAACCTGGTTATTACAGATATTGAAATGCCAATTATGGATGGTTTGTTCCTAACAAAGCAAATCAAAATACATCCGCTGTTTTCGAAACTTCCTGTTGTCATTTTTTCATCCTTAATTACTGACGATCTTCGCCATAAGGGACAAGACGTCGGAGCAGATGCTCAGGTAAGTAAACCGGAAATTGCAGAATTAATTAAGATCATGGATGGGTTACTATAAGGAGCCACAAATAGGTTTAAACTAAAATAGAAGGAGCATTATCCAACATGAAAAAACTTACATTGTCCAGCATTTCTTCAAAGTTGCTTCTTTTCATTACTATTATCATTGTTGTAATCAGTGGTTCAATTGGAGTGATAAGTTATAACATCACAAAAGATAACCTAGTGAGTAATGGAAAGGCAGATTTGAAGTATATTGTTTCTACAGCAATTCCGACACTAGACATGTTAAATAAACAAGTAGAATTAGGTAACCTAACTTTGCAAGATGCACAAGATCAAGCACGGAAAATGTTTCTTGGCCCGAAGATGGAGCAAGGAGATAAAATGTCCTATGATTTTTCAAAATCCTTTTTTAAATATAAACAAAATGGATATCTTTTTGCTTATGATGAAAAAGGAAGGATAACTATGCATCCAACTATTCCAGTAGGTACAGATAAGTTTAATACAAAGAATGATGAGGGTGTCTATGTTATTCAAGGTGTTCTGAAAGCAGCACATGCTAAAACGTTAGATGGCCATTACTTTACGTATATGTGGAAAAACCCAGGGGAAAGCAATGAAAAAGAAAAAATATCTTATGTTGTGGATTATAAACCTTGGGGATGGAGCGTTGGTGTTGGTGCCTATACTGAAGAGTTTTACTCAGCTTTAAACAGTATTAAGATTTTAATTACCCTAATTTCAGTTGGGATAGCTGTTATTAGTCTATTAGCTTTTTATTTTATGACAAAACGTAAAATGAAACTATTAAGTGAAGTTTCGAACGCTTCCTTAAAAATTGCTCGGGGTGAATTAGATTTAGTAGAATTACCTGAATCGAAGGATGAAATAGGTCAATTAGCAGCCTCCTTTAATTTGATGTCTAAAGAGCTTAGAGAACTGATGATGAAATTGAAGGAAACAAGCTCTCATTTGATAGGATCTTCATCAGATTTAGCTGCAATTGCCGAGGAATCTACTGCCAGCAGTGAGGAAATCGGAAAGGCAATGTCAGAAATTGCAACAAGTACGGTTTCTCAATCAGAAAATATAGAGAAAACCAACAAACGTGTCGAGCTTTTATCAGAATCCATTAAAAAGATGAATAGAGAAAACAGTGCGATTTTGGATATTACAAATACATCTTTGACTGCAACAGAACGTGGTAGTGCAATGGTTTCATCTCTTAAGAAAGCAAATACGGATACTGAAAAAGCAATTGATAAAATTAGTTTAGGCATTACAAATTTATATATGAAGATAAAGGATATCTCACATATAACAGAAACTATTCAACAGATTACCCAACAGACAAATCTTTTAGCTTTAAATGCAAGTATCGAGGCGGCAAGAGCCGGAGAATATGGAAAGGGCTTTGCAGTTGTTGCAGAAGAAGTGAGAAAACTAGCTGAGGGTTCAAATGCTGCTACGAAAAAGATTCAGGAAATGATCGAAGGAATTGAAAAAGAAACAGAATCAACTGTTATGTATATGTCTGATACAACTACATTATCCATACAACTTAATGAATCAGTTAATAACACAGAAGCGGAATTCACCAAAATTGGACAAGCAGTTTCCATGACGATGGAAGCAGTAAAGGCTTTGAGCAATGAGATAGCCTCTGTAACAACTCAAAATAATGAAATTACTGAATTTATGGGGCATATTTCTGCCATTTCTCAGGAAACAGCTGCTGGCTCAGAAGAAGTAACAGCTTCTGTTGATGAGCAGGTCAAAGCAGTCTTAACTGTCAGCCAATCAGCTGATGGTTTAATGGGCTTAAGTGAGCAATTGAATTCGGTTATAGAGAAATACCGTTTTTCATAATAAAAAGCTTTTAATCCACCTTTTAGAGTTGCCTAAAAGGTGGATTTTCATTTAGGATAGTTCATATAAACTAAAATGGAATTTTAGAATGATAGGTGGTTGAGGTATGTTAGGTGCCATTGAAGCTGGCGGGACAAAGTTTGTTTGTGCCGTTGGGGATGCAGAAGGCGTTTTGGTGGATAGAATCCAAATTCCAACGACGGTTCCAAATGAAACGATACCGAAAGTGATTGATTTTTTTAAACAATATGAGATAAATGCAGTTGGAATTGGTTCATTCGGACCTATAGATGTTAATAAAGAAAGTCTTACTTATGGTAATATTACTTCTACACCTAAACCAGGATGGCGAGATTACCCCCTTGTTAATACCATAAAAAATGTATTTTCAATCCCGGTAGGGTTTAATACGGACGTTAATGCTGCTGCGCTTGGTGAGGCAACTTTTGGGGCTGCAAGAGGAATGGTTAGCTGTTTATATATCACAATTGGAACAGGTATTGGAGCAGGGGCCATTGTTCAAGGACAGCTTTTACAGGGATTGTCCCATCCTGAAATGGGCCATATTCTAGTCAGACGTTATCAAGATGATCATTATAACGGGAAATGTCCATACCATCATGATTGTTTAGAAGGCCTTGCGGCTGGGCCAGCAATTGAAGAGCGATGGGGTGATAAGGGCTTAAATCTTGTTGATAAAGATGAGGTTTGGGATTTAGAAGGCTACTACATTGCTCAGGCTTTAATGCAATATATGTTAATCTTGTCGCCTAAAAAAATTATTCTTGGTGGCGGAGTGATGAATCAAAAGCAGGTTTTTACTTCTATCTATAAATATTTGCCAGAACTAATAAATGGTTATATTTCTTTACCAGAGCTTTCTGATTATATTGTAAGTCCTGGTCTTGGAGATAACGCTGGTATTATTGGCGCACTTCTTCTTGCAAATCAAGCTTTTCAAGAGGAAAATAGAAATGAAATGACTTCTGGAGAGTGAAACAAAATGGAACCATTATTTTTAAAACCAGTTTTTAAGGAACGAATTTGGGGAGGAACAGCATTAGAAAAAGAATTTGGCTATTTGATTCCTTCTGATAAAACAGGTGAATGCTGGGCAATTTCTGCTCATCCAAACGGGCCTTCAATAATAGAAAATGGCTCATATACTGGAGTATCTCTGGACAATCTCTGGAAAGAGCACCCAGAACTTTTTGGAAATCCAACTGAGGAGGTTTTTCCTCTTTTAACGAAAATCTTAGATGCCAATATGGATTTATCTGTTCAAGTACATCCAGATGACACGTATGCAAATGAACATGAAAACGGAGAATTGGGAAAGACTGAATGCTGGTATGTCATTGATTGTAAAGAGGATGCCGATATCATTGTTGGTCATACAGCGAAGACTAAAGAAGAGTTAGTAACCTTAACCCAAGAGGGAAAATGGAACCAATTACTTCGCAAAGTAAAAATTAAACCTGGTGATTTTTTCTATGTTCCAAGCGGAACGATTCATGCTATTTGTGAAGGCACTCTTATCTTAGAAACACAACAAAGCTCTGATACCACGTATCGTGTATATGATTATGACCGCCGTGATGACAAGGGAAACTTAAGAGAGCTGCATTTAGATAAAGCAATTGGTGTTACAAATGTTCCACATCAAGATGCTGGGATGTCTCCTGTCCTTGAGACAAAAGAAAATACGACCATCACTACCTATATAAAATCAGAATTTTTTTCTGTTTATAAATGGGATGTGAAAGGGAAAACTTGTTTTGCCTTTGATAATCAATACTTGCTTTTAAGTGTAATTGAGGGTGAAGGATCCCTTATTAATAAAGAGGAAAAATACCCATTAACAAAAGGAACCCATTTCATTCTCCCTGTTGGATTTGGAGAATTTGAGCTTGATGGAAATTTACAAATGATTGTGTCACATATGTAAGAAATAAAAGGCCAACTTGAAAAGAAGAGTTGGCCGTTTTCTATATAAAGGAATGATGAATAAGTGAAAATGAAAGCTGTTTTTTTTGATTTGGATGATACGCTACATGACCACCAAAAACCTTTTGCAGATGCATTCAACAAAGTATTTCATATAAAGCTTCCAATAGAAACACTCTACAAAAAATTTAGAGATTATAGTGATTTTCTTTGGGATAGCTATGTGAAAAATAATTTATCTTTGGTAGAGCTTCGACAACAAAGAATTATGTTAGCTTTAAAGGACTATGAAATGGAAATTACTGAAAAACAAGCGCGGGACTTTCAAGATTACTATGAGTATTGCTTAAATCATCTAGAGTTATTTCCAAATACAGTAGAATTGCTTGAGAATATTAAGAAACTAGGTATGGGGGTTGGGATTTTATCAAATGGGCCGACTGAACATCAATTAAATAAGATCTCATCCCTTGGACTAACCAAAATAATTGAAAGGGACCTTATTTTTATTTCCGATTCAGTTGGAGTGGCAAAACCTAATCCGGAAATTTTCATCCATGTAGCGAACAAAGTTCATATTACTCCTAACGAACTGCTTTATGTCGGAGATTCATGGATAAATGATGTTGTCGCTCCCTCACAGGCAGGTTGGAGTGCCGTTTGGTTCAATCATCGGGGAAGAAAACCCGGTACAAAGCATACCCCTTTAGCTGAAATTAATGAATTATCTAAAATAGTAGAGGTTTTACGTGGATAATAAAAAATGGGCATCAGATTTATCATTGATGCCCATTTGACCTTTCATTCACTTAACAAGGAATGAAATCCCGCTAAACATGCAAAAATTTCACACAGACTGGGTATGGAACCGTAAAATCGGATTGTAACAAAGTCAATCTCCCTGTCTCTGTATCTCGAGAATATAAGACAAGATTATGGGATTCCTGATTGGAAGAGACAACAAATGTTCCAGTTGGATCAATCATAAAATCCCTTGGCCAATCCCCTTCTGATGAAACACGTTCTACAATTAGAAGTTCACCAGTTTCTGCATCTACCTTAAATACGGCAATACTATTATGACCACGGTTCCCCGCATAAACAAAACGTCCATCTGCTGAAAGATGAATGGCACTGCCTTGATTGTTTTCTTTAAAATCTTCTGGAATTGTTGAAATGGCCTGTATCTGGTTGAAGCTTCCATTCTCTTCGTTATATTGTAGAGTCACTACCTCTGAACTAAACTCTGTCATCACGTAAGCAAACCTTTTGTTTGGATGAAAGTCAAGATGACGTGGACCGCTTCCAGGCTTAAATCCTAAACGACTAACCTCCATTAATTCCCCACTAGTTCCTATTTGGTATGTAATCAATTGATCACTACCTAACTCTATCACAGCCAGATATTTCTCATCAGGGGTTACTCCTGAAAAATGGGTATGCGGTTTTTCCTGTCTTGGATCAGGACCAGACCCTTCATGTTGAATCACAGAAACATGAGATTTCAAGGAACCATTTTCTTGATTGACTAAATAGGACTCTACCGTTCCTTTATGATAGTTAGCACTAAAAACAAAACGATTTTGGCTGTCCATACTAACGTGGCATGGGGAGGAACCTGGTGTAACTATTGAATTTAGGAAGGTTAGATCACCTGTTTGATTATCAATAGAGAAGCTAGCTACCCCGCCTTGATCTCCTTCTTTTGCCACAGCATAAAGGGTTTGATTATCCTGACTGATGGTAACGTATGTAGGGTTTTCTATATGTCCAACAGCTCTAACATTTGTAATTGTGGCATTCTTTGTATCAAGTTCAAAGGCGTAAATCCCTTTGCTGTCTCCTTTTGTATAGGTACCAATATATCCTTTAAATTTTGTATTTGTGTTCATAGATTTTAGTACTCCTTATGTTATTTTTTCGTCTTAGTTTATCATAATATCTTTAGATTATTTAGCAAAAGAAATAGCTTCAAAAAAGAGGATTCCCAAAAGTATTCAGGACTCCTCTTTTAATTTAAATGGAATGAGACTGTTATGAATAAATGGTATTATTCACTTTTAAGTTTTATCCAATTCTGTGACCATTTTTCCATTTCTCTTATGGCAGATTCTAAAGCCTTTCCCTTTTCTGTTAAAGAATATTCTATGCGAACCGGAGTTTCTGAATAAACATCTCTTTTTACAATTCCCTCCTGTTCCAAATCTTTAAGCCGTTCAGACAATAGTCTCCCACTAATCGGAAGGGCTGACTCAATGGAACAGAATCTTTGTGGTCCAAATAAAAGCTGATAAATAATTAAGCCATTCCAACGCTGGCTGATCATTTTCATGGCTTTCTCAAATTTAGGGCATAATGTCTTTTGAATCATTGTCAATCACCTCTATACCATTATTATAGCTAATTATAACTTCTAGTAAAATGATGTCCTCTTGTAATATGGATACTTGACATTCCTTGATTACGAAAGTATAGTTACTTACATAAAGTAATTAAGAGGAGGAATATAAAATGATCCCTTCACTATTTTTAGCACATGGGTCTCCAATGCTTGCTATAGAAGAGACTGAATATACAAGATTTTTAGCTTCTTTAGGCAATAAAATAAAACCAAAGGTCATTGTCCTTTTTACAGCCCATTGGGAAAAGGATACTTTAACCATTTCTTCAACAGATGATATATATGAGACAATCTATGATTTTTATGGTTTTCCAGATGAACTTTATGAAGTAAAATATCCAGCACGCGGATCAAAAAAGCTTGCAGATAAACTAAAAATGAAGTTTGAGCAAGAAGGAATTCCGGCTGAACTTGATTCAACTAGGGGGTTGGATCATGGATCATGGACCTTGCTTTATAAAATGTATCCTAAAGCTGACATTCCAGTTGTTCAAATATCTGTTTCTCCATTTCTAAGCCCGGAAAAGCAGTATCAAATTGGGAAAGTACTAAAAGATTTAGGCAGTGAGGATATACTTGTAATTGGAAGTGGGGTAACAGTGCATAACCTGCGGATTATTAATTGGAGTGCAACTGAACCTGAACAATGGGCCATCGATTTTGATGATTGGCTAATCGATAAAATTCAAAAACGTGATTTGGCTCATTTATATAATTATGAAAAATTAGCACCTAATGCAAGCCTTGCTGTTCCAAGACCAGAGCATTTTGTTCCACTTTTTATTGCAATGGGAAGTGGACAAACAGATGAACCCCAAGTTATCCATAGAAGCTATGACCTTGGGACATTAAGCTATCTATGTTTTCAATTTTAATATAAAAACAAGGCTGATTTTATTAAGAAATCAGCCTTGTTTTTTTAAAAGATATGAGAGGTAAACTATGAACTTAGTGAACTGTCTAGCTTCGAAGTAGAGGATGTGCAAGTGCCGACTTTGCCGCATGGATGCGGCGTTTTTCTTCAACCAGAGTGATCATGAAGCCCGGGTAAGGGTAGAAAGTCTAAAGACGGTCGTCATAGAAAAGTTCCTATTAAGAAAGTTTAACTTTATTAACGCACTAAGGCTAAGGACTTGGCGAACGCCAAGTTTTTCTAATTAATGTGCCATGACCATGCTGCCGTCATCCTTGCCATCCTTTGTTACCTTTAGTACTCCACTTGCTCCTTTTGTTGCATCATTAAATTGGTGATTAACGAACGGATAGCTGCCTTCTTTTGTTACTGTAAATTCTACTACTGCACCACCTGCTGCAGGAAGTAAAACAGTCTGCATCCCTTTTAAATGATTGTATGGA
This sequence comes from Bacillota bacterium, assembly GCA_030705955.1. Lineage (GTDB taxonomy): Bacteria > Bacillota > Bacilli > Bacillales > Cytobacillaceae > JAUZPL01. The sequence goes on from JAUZPL010000002.1 coordinate 75,791, forward strand.
TTTCCATCTAGGTAAACATCATCAAATAATGTACCAACGACGTGAAAACTGCTCGTTTCATTTGGGCCGACGTTTAACACGTAGAATCTAACTTTATCGCCGATTTTTGCAAGAAGTGGGTGATCGATAAGAGCTCCCACCGTACCACTTGTATTCAACTCTCCTGGTTTTAAAGCCTTTGTTGAGAAAACGACATACTTTGGTTTTCCATTCGTCATATCGTTTATATCATTTGCTTTATACCATTCATTTTGAATGACAACATATTCACGATCTACTTCTTTATCAGTTGGATACCCATTCTTTGGCTTTACAATAATCATCCCGTGCATGCCATTGGCAATATGCTCAAGTACTGGCTGTGTGCCACAATGGTACATGAATACCCCCGCATTATCAGCTGGATAACTGAATGAACCACTTTTATTTGGCATTACACTGACAAAATCTTTAGATGGTGCGGCGTGTACAGCATGCATATCCATGCTATGTGGGATGGATGGGTCCATGTTTTTTAAAGTAAAGTTAATGGTATCGCCTTGATTTACCACAATGACTGGACCAGGAGCTTCCCCGTTAAATGTCCATGCTTTATATACATCACCTTTTGCAATTTCGATATTGGTGATCTGAGCTGTCATTTCAATATTTACTTCATGTTCACCAACACGCTGTATTTTAATAGGTGTAGGTTTTTGGTTTATATTCTTATGAGGCTCGAAAACCTGCGAAGATGTTTGTGTTTTATTTTTTTGTTTTTCAGTTGTTTGATTGGATGTATTACAAGCACTTAAAATCAGGCCACAAGTAACAAGAACCGATGCTAATTTCCCTACTGTACTCATGTAATTCCCTCCATGTATGAATAACCTTTATACCTTCAGTTTAACTTTTTCGTATATTCCATTAGTGATAAAAGTCACAGGAAATAAAAAGGAAGGTGAACAATTTGTGAAATAGTGAACGAAAGTTTTACCAACAAAAAGAACGAGTGTTTAGAACGAAGTAATAGAAAGATCTTTTAAAAAGACTTAAAATAAATACAATGGGTTTTTCAACAAAGAGAGGTACAATAATAGATGTTTTATATTTTTAAATCTTTTTCGACTGAATTAAAATTTTATTTAATAATGACTGCTTTGTTTTCCTTCGGGAATTCAATGTCAGGAGTTTTTCAAAGTATATTTCTTTGGAAGCTTGATAAAACATATTCACTGCTTGCCCAATATAGTTTGTATTGGTCAGTTTCAATCATTGTTAGTTTTGGACTTTGTGCATGGCTTGCCCGAAAAACAAGTCCAATGATCACGATGCGTTTAGGATTTCTGTTTTATTTGTTTGTCTATATTGTCATGCTTTTTTTTCATCAATCTTTAAATCAACATATAATTTTGTTAGGTGGAACAATGGGTCTTGCCTTAAGTTTATATTCTGTAGGCATGCATATGGCTATTTTGGATTTAACGACAAATGAAAAACGAGATCAATTTTTGTATATTCAAGGAACATTGACTACCATTGGAGGAATTATTGCTCCTCTATTATCGGGTATTTTAATCTCACATTTTAAAGGGATGCATGGGTATTTTGTTGTATTTGTAGCCACCTGTTGCTTTTTCATTATTGCTTTTATTGTTTCCTTGAAGGTGAAAGGGAAACCAATCGAATCAAAAAGCTATCTTTGGGAGGTTATCAGGAAACCATCAATGGAATGGAAAAAAATGTACCCGGTTATGTTTGCGGATGGTATTGTGTCAGGAACATTTGTAATGTTCCTAGTATCCATGATGACATTTAAAGTTGCAGGAGGGGAGTTAAATCTAGGGATTTTTAGTTCAACAGCACAAATTGTCTCTATTTTAACCTTTCTCATTCTAGCTAAATTTTCAAATCCTGAATACAGAATTGCTATTTTTGCCATTGGTGGGGCTTGTATATTTTTAAGCTCTGTTTTATTATCCATTTTCCCCATTTTCATCACTTTAGTTCTTTTTGCTTTTATACAGCCCATTTCAATGAATATGATAGGTACCTCAATGAGTGCCTTAATTTATGCCTCTATTGAAAAAGATCCCGAATATCGAGTAAAACGTCTTGACTACATAATCATTCGGGAACTCCCGCTAGGATTTGGAAGAATCATAGGTATCTTTTTGTTTTTAATCATGCGGAATAACTTTCAGCTTGATCGGCTTTTACCCGTTTCTTTTAGTTCTTTTTCTATTGTTTATCTGCTGATGGTACCGTCTCTGTATGTTATTTGGAGAAATAGGAAACAATCAAAGGAGGTTATTTAGCTATTTCAAGTATATGGAATAGCCTTTTTTTTGCCTTTTCACAAAACTTTTTCTCTAGACTTTCTTTGCTTTTTTTTGATACGATTTGAAAGGCAATGATTTAGGGGTGGTATTTTTTGGAGATACGAGAGCAAGTATCTAAAAAAGTTTTGCTAATTAGTGTATGGAGTAATGTCCTCCTTGCTGTGGGAAAATGTATATTTGGCTATTTTGGACACAGTAATGCTGTTTTTGCGGATGGAATTCATTCTGGAACAGATGTATTTACTTCTATTATTGCTCTTTTCATTATAAAAATTTCAAATAAACCGGCAGATGAGGACCACCCATATGGTCATGGGAAAGCAGAAATAATGTCTTCTGGAATTGTGGGTGTTCTATTAATTATCATATCGTTATATTTAGGGTATGAGGGTATTATTGGATTAATCCAGCCTTTGGAAACACCTAAAGCTGTAACCTTATATGTAGCCTTGTTTTCATTTGTCTTTAAGCAGTTTTTATTTCGTTATTCATTAAAGATTGCAATCAAATACAATAGTAAAGCAGTTGAGGCCATTGCTATAGATCACAAGGCAGATATTGCAGCATCTTTTACAGCAGCTATAGGGGTTATTCTTTTTCAGGTAGGTTTACATAGGCATATAGAAATGCTTCTTTATAGTGATAAAGTGGCGAGTATTATTGTGGCTGGTTTAATTTTTAAAATGGCTATTGAAATCATAGTGGAAACCATTGATATTTTACTGGAGCGAAATATTGATGGTGAAATTCTTGAGAATTTGAGCAAGATCATTTCGCAATTTGAAGAGGTAAAGAGGATTGACAAAATTCGTGCTAGAGAATATGGACATTATATCATTGTAGATGTAAGAATAGCGATTGACCATAATAGGACGATTAAAGAAGGACATGACCTTGCCAAGGAAATAAAATTTACACTCATAGAAAAGTATACTAATATTGAAGAGGTATTAATTCATTTTAATCCATATTACCAAGAATCGTAATTGAGGTGTATTTATGGCCAAAAGCTCTAAAAATGTTTCGAATTCCTCTTCAAAGTTTGTTTTCTGGATAATTGGATTGGTTGCCGTTTTTATTATTGGATTTATTTTTTTAGGAAATCATTCAAAAACAGACATGAAGCCTAAAGGAACGATTGATTATTCCAATCAGCCATTTCTTGGCAGTAAATCCGCACCCGTTTCTATTATTGAGTTTGGTGATTACAAATGCCCAAATTGCAAAAACTTTGCCGCAAATGTCATTCCGGTTATAAAACAAGAATTAGTAGATACTGGGAAAGCAAAGTTGTATTTTATGAATGATTCCTTTATAGCAACAGATTCTGTCCGTTCAGCCAAGTTTGCAGAATCTGTCTATCAAGAATTAGGCAATAAAACCTTTTGGAAATTCCATGATCTGCTTTATAAAAAACAGCCCGTTGGTGAGCAGTATGAAAAAATGGATGTTGAAGACGAAAAGTTTCTCACCTCTATTTTAAATGAAGTAGCACCTAAGGCTGATGTGGAAAAAGTAGTGAAGAATTTTGAAGAGAAAAAATCGGATGCAGCTTGGAAAAAGGATATGAATTTAGCTGATAAATTAAATGTATCCGGAACACCAACCATATTCGTAGATGGTAAATTATTTAATGGAAAGACGCTAAATGATTTAGAGAAGCTGGTTGAAAAGTCAGCAAAGGGGAAATGAAAATATGAATAAGTCATTGCTTTTCGCATGGGTGACGGCACTTATTGCCACCATTGGCAGTTTATATTTTAGTGAGGTTCGCCATTTTATTCCTTGTACACTTTGCTGGTATCAACGTATTTTTATGTATCCATTAACGGTGATTCTTGGAGTTGCTTTTTACCGAAATGATAAGGAAATTTATCGATATACTTTACCACTAACAGTAGTTGGAATACTTTTATCTGGCTATCATATAGCCTTGCAAAAAATTCCTTATTTACAGGAGTTTGAAATGTGCAAAACAGGAATTCCCTGTTCAAAAGATTACCTGAATTGGCTTGGGTTTATAACGATTCCAATGATGGCCTTTGCGGCATTTATTATTATTACCATTAGTCTTGTTGTTTTAAAAAGGAATAGTGGAAGGTAGCATGATAAAGCGGTTTGATTTTTTTAAAATCAAACCGCTTTTCTTATTTCACCAAATAGATTTTTTATTGAGAGCAGTATTTCACTTTTTAAAATAGAATAATTATACAGAAATCCCATTTTGCTATTATGGGTGATTAAAATGCGAAAAAAAATAAATGAGTTTCTTCTATGGGTGTATTTTAAAATTAGTAACACAAAACCTGGCTTTGTAAGATTTCCACCAGGTTTTTTTAGCCGTTTGATTGAGTTTTTAAAAATAAGAAGGTAGTTTTAGCGCTTTTCTATCTATTTTTAAGACTTCTTCTGTTCCTCCTCTTTTTTCACCTTTAGTCTTTCGTCTAAAACATGAATCATATTTAGAAAATGATTTGCTTCTCTCACCACATGGTCTGCCAATAATGGTTCAATGACATTACGAATTTGGCAGCTTTTAATTAGCTCAAGGCCAGCCTGCTTAAAATTCCTTAACTCAGTAGCAGCATTTTCACTATCTTGGTTTAACTTTCCGATAATTGGATAGGTAGGACTTTTCTTATATAGCATGGATTCAACATCACGTGCTTGATTAAGAAGAACTTCAAAATCATCGGCAAATTTTCTTGCGGTAATAACAAGATTTCGTTCGGACTGGTCTAATAAGGAAGCAATGAAGCGCGAATGTTCCATCATAATTCGTAACCAAAATACATTTTCCTTAATAATAGAATCTTGGATCGGGTCTAAAATTCCTTCATTAAATTTTTTTAAAGTCCTCATAAAATATTCGGCTTCACGGGCAATATGGTCTACTAAAAGAGGGAAATTAAACCCGCTAATTTTACAATTAATAATTAATAAAAGAAGATTCCTTTTAAAATTTCGAAACCCATATACCAGTTGAATCGTGTCTTCATTTAATTTTCGAACAGCTGTCACATTATTTGGAGTTTGATACGCCTTTTTTTCCTGTTCTTCAAAAAATTGATGGAAACGGTCTGTTTGTTGAATTAATTGTTTATCTTTTTTATTAAAGCCTTCACCTAGAAAATAGGCATGTTCCTTCATGATTCTTAGCCAAAATTTATTCTCAGTCAGTGATCGCTCAATAAAAAGCTGTTCAGTTAATGATTCCTTTGGAGCCGCAAATTTTTCTGGCGGAATAAGCATTGGATTACTACTATCCATACTGGAAAAATTTTGATTAACCAACGATTTCCCCTCCTTAAAATTCAATCCTACCTTTAATGTATTGGAAATTTTTTTAAATCATTCCGTAAATACTAAGCATAATAAATTATTGCTGGAGGAAATCATGAAAGCTTCAGATATGCTTATTCGCTGTTTAGAAAATGAAGGGGTAGAATATATTTTTGGAATCATTGGGAAAGAAATTATAGATATAGCACATTCTTTATCTAAATCTAAACAAATACGATTTGTTCCTGTACGGCATGAGCAGGCCGCAGCCTTTATGGCTGATATTTATGGGAGAGTTTCAGGAAAGCCAGGTGTGTGTCTAACCACACTCGGGCCAGGAGCAGCTAATCTACTAACTGGAATTGCAAGTGCATATTTAGATCATTCCCCTGTTGTTGCCTTAACAGGACAAAAGAGTCTAAATGTTCAGTATAAACCTGCACATCAATACATCGACATTCAAAGAATCTTTGAGCCTGTATCAAAACAGTCATTACAAATAATAGAATCAAATACAGTCCCTGAAGTTATTCGTAGAGCCTTCGTTACGGCCTGCCAAGAAAAAACGGGTCCTGTTGTATTGACCATTCCTGAAAATGTTGCAAGTGAAAATTGTATAACAAAGCCTTTCCCTATAACTGCCTCTCCTGTAAGTGTTCCTTCAAAAGAGGCATTAAAGACCGCTTACAAGGCTTTAAATCAGTGTGAGCGGCCCTTTATCATTGTGGGAAATGGAGTAATTAGAGGACAAGCTGAAAAGGAAGCAGTGGCCTTTATTGAAAAGTTAGGCTGTCCAGTTACATCAACCTTTATGGCAAAAGGAGTCTTATCCGCAGATGATCCGCAAAACTACTATACCTTCGGTTTTCAAGAGAAGGATTACGTTCTGCGTGGGATAGAAGAGGCAGATTTACTTGTGGTCATGGGCTTTGATTTTAATGAAAAGCTGCCTTCTGAATGGAATAAAAAGAAAGCGCCAATCATTCATATTGATACTGTGCCATCGGGTATAGATGAATACTACTCAATAAGAGCAGAATTAGTGGGGACGATTAAGGAGACCTTACATTCAATGCTATCCGAGGAAATTGCAGAAAGAAAGTGGAAACCATCTGCAAATTTAAAAGAAAGATTGCAAACATCATTTTCAATTGGGGAAGAGAACATTCAAAATCCTGCTTTAACAATCGAAAATATCTTGCATGTGATTGAAAGAAATGCGAATGAACAAACTATTATTCTTTGCGATGTAGGTTCACATAAGGTTTCAGTGGCTAGAACATTGCAGCCGAAACATGGAAAACAGCTTATTATATCTAATGGGTTTGCTTCAATGGGAATTGCTATCCCTGGAGCCATTGGGGCAAAACTGGCATCACCTGAAAAGAAGGTTATTTGCATAACAGGTGATGGCGGTGCATTAATGAATATTGCTGAACTAGAAACAGCAAAACGGTTAGGCCTCTCTTTTGTCATTATTCTTTTAAACGACGAGATGTTAAAGCTAGAGGTAGACATGATGAACCAGAAATTTGGAGAAAGCTTTGGCGTTTCATTTACCAATCCCAATTTTCTTGAATTGGCAGAAAGCTTCAAAATAAAGGGAGCACGGCCAAAGAATATTTACGAATTTGAGAGTATTCTCCAACATGGAATGAATTCAATCACGGACATTACATTAATTGATGCCGTGATGGAACAAAAGGTATGAAGACCAGCACCCCTTGAATATTTTTATAATAAGAAATATTTGGGGGGATATAGATGAAACGAATGATCAATACGGATGATTTACAACTGCTTCCTGGCTATACGATAGAGGTAGTTGAAAAGGATTTAAATACGCCCATCTCAATAGATATAACCGATAAAAATGAAATAATCATTGGAGATGCTGGAATTTTATCAGGATCAGGAAAGGTATTCATCTTAACTTCTTCTGGCCCGAAACTCATTGCTGAAGGTTTTAATCCTCCTTTAACTGGAATTACCTATTATAATAAAAACATTTATGTCGCCCACCGTGGAACTATTACGAGGCTAGGATTAGACGGAGGACGGAAAGACATACTTACGGGTCTCCCAAGCTTTGGAGACCACCACAACAATCGGGTTGTATTCGGAGCAGATGGAAAAATGTATTTTGGACAGGGAACTGCAACAAATTCTGGTGTTGTCGGGGAAGATAACCACTGGTTAAAAAAGTTTCCTTTTTTTCATGACTTTCCTGGTGCGACTATTTCTTTAACAGGGCAAAATTTCCAAACAAAAAATGTTTTTGCAGAAGGGTCACGAGAAAAAATTTGGACCGGTTCTTTTTCTCCATTTGGTGTACCTGTTTATCCTAATGAATATATAAAGGGTGCGGTGAAAGCTAGTGGTAGTATTTTACGAGCAAATGAAGATGGTTCCCAGCTCGAATTATTTGCTTGGGGCTTAAGAAATCCGTTTGGATTAAAATTTGACCGGTTTCAGCGGCTCTTTTGTACAAATCATGGCATAGATGTTAGGGGAAGTAGACCAGTCGCAGAATCTCCAGATGAATTTCAATGGGTACGAAAAGGTGTATGGTATGGCTGGCCAGATTTTAGTGGAGGCGAACCCATTACGAATCCAAAATTTAAACCACTAGGACATCAACAACCACAGTTTCTTCTAGCAAAGCATCCAATGACACCTCCAAAGCCAGTTGCTACTTTTAGGCCTCATTCTGCTATTATGGGTTTTGATTTTAATATCGATCCTGTTTTTGGAGAGGTAGATGAAGTGTATTTAGCTGAATTCGGAAGTGAAGCCCCTGAAACTACCGGGGGTAAAAAGACACCAGGAGTTGGACATCGTGTTTCAAAAGTAAATTTGAGCACGGGTAAAATGACCAATTTCCTTATGAACAAATCAGGAAAGCCTGCTTCTGAAACTCGTGGAGGAGGAATAGAAAGGCCAATAGATATTGTATTTGGAAAGCAGCATGAAATGTACATTGTAGATTTTGGTTTCCGCAAGCCATTTGGAACTGGAGAGGGGTATCTACCTGATACGGGAGTAATATGGAAAGTTAGTAGAGACTAAAAGGTTAAAAAACCAATTGCAGATGCAATTGGTTTTTGATGTAAGAGGAGATTAAATGTTAAAACTAATACTTTGTCACAATTTATTCACAAAATCTTTATTGTTAATGTGTTGCTTGTTTACTATGATTAGTTTGGAATAGATAAAAATCACTAGTACTTTTTAGGTATTTTGTTAAAATTGGGGGCTTCACAGTGTTTCGTTATAAAAAAATATTCCTTTCTCTTTTTTTGTTGTTAATCACATTTTTTACATATCCGAGTTTTTCTTCGGCACATGCAACTGTTGTCAAATCGAATCCGGCAGAAAATCAACTTTTAGTGAATTCACCTGATCAGGTTAGTGTTGAATTTGATGAACCTATTCAATCTTCCTTTTTTTCTATAGAGGTATATGATACATATGGAAACCAAAAAAACAGGGATGATGGTTATATAGATAGCAGTAACCCTAAGCTGCTCGTGTCAGATTTAAAGGGAAAGCTTTCGAATGGAGTTTATACAATTAAGTGGAGAGCTGTTTCAAGTGATGGACACCCAGTTAATGGATTGATTCCTTTTCAGATTGGAACTGAAAAATCACCAACATTATTAAAATCAAAAGTACAAGGATACCTTCCTCATTTTGACTCTATTTTCCTTCGTTGGATTCAATATATTAGTGGTGCAATTTTTGTAGGACTGACATTTTTTTATTTAACTGTCCTGCCTCGGGAATTATTACAAAACACTCCCCTTATGAGCAGGTATAAAAAAATAATTAATATTTCATTTGTCTTATTTTGGATTAGCATTCTGCTTGGCTTACCATTAGAGGCTACAATTGAAGCCGGTGTTTCCTGGCAGGGTGCACTACATTTATCCATTTTAAAGGACCTTCTTAGCCATACATTGTTCGGAACAATGTGGTTTATTGAAGTTATCATGCTTGTTCTTCTTTTGTTTACTGTGAAAAGAAACAATCATTTATTTTTATGGTGGAGTTCTTTTATACTTGGAGCTTGTTTGCTATTCACAAAAGCTATTACGGGACATGCTAATACATCAAAGGATCTACTTGTTTCTATTGAATTTGACTTTTTACATTTGTTTAGTGCATCCATTTGGATAGGAAGTTTAATCGCAATGGTTATATTACTTCCCATGCATCATAAAGAAGAGAGTAAGGATCAATATATAAAAATGGTTAAAAAGTTTTCCACATGGGGAAAACTGTGTGTTTTTGCTTTAGTCTTTTCAGGGATTTATATGAGTGCTCAATATGTGCCAACCATACACTCTCTTTTTAGTACAAACTATGGCAGAGTATTAATTGGAAAAATCACTCTTTTTGCTATCATGCTCCTCTTTGCCTTTATGAATAATAGGAAAGGGCGTAATGACGGAGGAAATTGGAGATTCACCTTGTGGGGTGAAATTACAACTGGATTGTTTATCCTGATTTTGGCTGTATTATTAACAAATTTGCCTACAGCTTATTACTCACTTGGTCCCATCAATCAATTGAAAAGTTTTGGGAATCATGATCGTGTACAACTAAAGGTAAGTCCAAATATTGCTGGAGAAAATACCTTTGAAGTTGTTTTAAAGGATAAGCAGGGACACCCTTTGACTCAAGTTCAACAAGTTACTTTAACGCTTGATTATCAACAAATGGATATGGGCTCTGATACGATTATCCTTCCAAAGGTGAAAGACGGTAGGTATAAAACTCAAGGTCTTTATTTTACAATGTCTGGTCAATGGAAAGCCCATATACATGTATTAACGAAATCAGAAGATAGTCTAGACACTGATTTTACTTGTATTGTTGGTCGATAAAAAGTTCAAGTAGAACACCAAAAAAAGAGGCTGCCTATTTTTCCACAGGCAAGCCTCTTTACATTTTTATAGGATGATTCCAGCGTTCTTCAATTTTAAATAACTTCCATATAGCATAAGAAATTCCCCATGATAATAGAAATAATGCAACTAATAAATAACCAAGCAAACCAATATCCAAATTCTGGATCCAATGCCATATTCCATTTGTGAAACCCATCTTTTTGGAGAAAACCTGTGCTAATTCAATCATTCCAATTAATAAAGCGGCAGCAACAGATAAGGCTGTAACAGTCAAGTTGTAGTAAACCTTCCTTAATGGTGTTGAAAAAGCCCATTTGTACGCATTTGTCATAAAAACACCATCAGCTGTGTCCATTAAGCTCATACCTGCAGCAAAAAGTATTGGGAGGGATAAAATCCCTACAATTGGTAAAGCATTCTTGGCTGCTCCTGCAGAAATAGCAAGGAGTGCTACTTCACTTGCAGTGTCAAAGCCTAAACCAAATAAGAATCCAAGGGGATACACATGCCAGCTTTTATTGATTAATTTGAAGAGAGGTCCTGCAAAACGAGCAATAAACCCTCGGTTCAGTAATAGTTCCTCTACTTCATTTTCATTATAAGTCCCATTTTTCATCTTTAAAAAAACCTTTTGTAAATCGATAAGAATAACGGCATTTAATATACCAATAAATAATAGAAAACAACCAGATACAATGGTACCAATTAAACCTCCTAAATCCTGCCAGTGTGGCAGCTCTTTTTGTGCCCATTGGACAGAGGCAGTAAGAATAACCGCCATAATAAAAACAACACTAGAATGACCTAAAGAGAAAAAGAATCCCACTCCCACTGGATTTTTCTTTTGCTGAACTAATTTTCTTACGGTATTATCGATTGCGGCAATATGATCAGCATCAAATGCATGCCTAAGCCCTAGGGTATAGGAAAGAAAGGCCATACCAAGTAAGATAGGATGGTTTTTCGCCCCAATAAATAAAAATAAAAGACCAATTATATGCAAAAAAAACACAATTAATCCGTATGGAAGCCAATTCTTATTTAATAATTTTTGTGAACGTTTCACAAAATCCCCTCCAGCTACATGCCTCCTTTTTATTGTAACATCGTGTTGTAAAAAGAAGTGAGTGTCTTAAAGGTGGGAAAATGACAAAATGTTGAACATTCCCAAACCTATTAATCCTGAAGAATACTATTACATTCACGTAATAATTCGTAATAATCATTCATAGTTTTGGGGATTTTGGATTTTTTAGGACAATTTTATAGACTGGTGGGTAATTCCAAAGGATATTTTACATGCTTAATAGAAAGGGTTTTCGGAGTATACCATTTTTTGGTCAATGAAATGAAATATTACAGCTGATAACCTAGTAGTAGAGAACGAAACAACTACTAGGAGGTAATCATGAAAAAGATTAAAAAACTAGTAATTGCGACGGGATTATTGTTATCAATTTCATTTGGAGCATCAACAATTCATTCTGAAGCAGCAACTACAACACATAAAGTACAATATGGTGAAACATACTGGAAGATTGCAGTAAAATATGGAGTACCAGTAAAAACATTAATGCAAGCAAATGTGGCAACAAGTTCTTCACTATATGCAGGTCGAAATATTGTAATCCCCAATTCTACTGTCTCAGATGCGGATAAAGAATTAATGGCTCGACTTGTTCATGCGGAGGCAGTTGGCGAACCTTATGCTGGAAAAGTTGCAGTGGCTACGGTAATATTAAACAGAGTTTCAAACCCTAATTTTCCAAATACAGTAAGGGGAGTTATTTATCAAATTTCGAATGGCCACTATGCATTTACACCTGTTCAAAATGGTCAAATTAATCAGCCTGCCGATGCGGCTTCAAAGGAAGCTGTAAATGAGGCTTTAGCTTTCAGAGGACAAGGAAAAGGATCATTATTCTTCTACAACCCAAAAACAGCTGTAAGTCAGTGGATTTTATCACGAACAGTTACAGTTACCATCGGGAATCACCGTTTTGCTAAATAATTATTTTTTAAACACCAACTTTAAGGGTTGGTGTTTTTTAGTATTTGGCAAAATCAGTTTTTTAAAAAATAAATTTAAAAATATGGAGTTTAGCTATTAAAATTCAACGAGATGTTATGTTACACTAAAGGATAAAAGCGAACAAGAAGTTGAGGGGTAGGAAAATGGTAAAGACGGTATTGTTTGATGTAGATGGTGTATTGTTGAGCGAAGAGCATTACTTTGATGCCTCTGGTCTGACAGTTTGGGAAATGTTAGTAAGTAAGAATTACTTAGGACTGGCTCCAGAGCAATTTAAAACTGAATATAGTGAAGCTGAGATTGCAGTAATAAGAAAGCGTGTTTTTGAACATGATCAGGTATTAAAGTTTTGTAAATCCCGTGGATTAAACGCAAATTGGGACATGATTTATTTGGCTTTTAGCTACCAACTAATTTATTTGTTATCTCAAATTAAAGAAAGTGAATTGGAACATATTAAAGGATGGCTTGGAAAAGAAATTACAAGGGAAACGTTGTTAGATATAGGGCAGATTCTTGCTCGCTATGATGTTCAAATGAGATTTGATTTGTTTGTTGAGGATTTCCGCGGTTCTTCAGAAACAAAACAAGGGCTTATGAATCACCTGGATCTTTTAGCTAGTGAAAAGTTAGGATTTGAAACAAGTATTTTTAAAAATAAGGGTACTTTATGGTCTGTTTGTGAACATGTTTCTCAAGAATGGTATGTAGGGGATGAAAATGTTTTAGCTTCAACTGGGAGACCATCTGTCCAGCTTGGGAAGAAGGGATTTCTTGCAAATGAAACAACCTTGTGTTCTCCAGAAGAAATACATCAACTTTTTGAATGTCTAAAAGCAAAGGATGTATTTATTGGAATTGGGACAGGGAGACCTGAATTAGAAACCATTCAGCCGTTTCAACATTTAGGCTGGATTCAATATTTTGATGAAAATCACATTATTACGGCCGATGAGGTTTTAAAGGCCCAAAAGGTGGTAAACCAGAAGCAGTCTTTGTCCAAACCACATCCATTTACTTATTTAATGGGACTAGCAGGGAAGAATAGCTCTGTAACAGACTGTTTGGATCAACGCTTACCAATAAAAAATGGTGAAGAGGTATTGATTGTCGGGGATTCTTTAGCAGATCTACTAGCTGCCCGGCAAATGGGCTGCCAGTTTGCAGCCGTGTTAACAGGTTTATCTGGTAAGGATGCTAGAGGTGAATTTGAACAACATCAAGCAGACTACATTTTAGATTCAGTTTTAGATATAAAGGAGTTAATTCTAACTCTAATTAAATAGCCAAACAAAAAACACTGCATCCCTAATGAATGCAGTCAGGCTGTCGAAAAACATTCGATAGCCTTTAATTTCACTCATTTTCTTTAATTATTCACCGCGTTAATTTGGTATAATGTAATTAGTACATAAGCTTTTAAACAGGTCTGTTGATTTCCGCTCCAGTCGCTCGCTTTCCGCGGGCGTGCCGGGGAGCTTCCTCGGCGCTGATGCGCCTGCGGGATCTCCCCAGCCACGTACTCCCGCAGGAGTCGAGCGCCTTCCGCTCCAATCAACAGAGTGTTGTTCAATTAAGACTTTCAGCTCTACTAATTAATAATAAAAGCGGTGAAATTAATGTTTAAGCCAAAAGATTCTAGTCAAAATGAATATGAATTTGTATCTACTGATGAATTGGTACCTGATGACCATCTCCTTCGTTAATTGAAAAATATATTGATTTTTCGTTTCTTCTAGAAAAAATTCGTCCATATTACAGCGATGATAATGGACGCCCAACTGATCCCCTCATACTTTTTAAAATGATGTTTATTAGTTAAATTTATGGCATTCGTTCTGAACGTCAACTAGAAAGAGAAATTAGAACAAACGTCGCCTACCGCTCGTTTTTAGGTCTAAAATTCAAGGACTCAGTACCTCATCACTCTACGATTAGTTGGAATCGTCAACACCGTTTTAAAGATACTACTATTTTTCAGGATATTTTTGATGAGATTGTTCTTCTAGCAATGAATTATAGGATGGTTGGTGGACGTGTTTTATTTACGGATTCTACACACTTAAAGGCAAACGCAAATAAAAACAAGAAGTGGAAATAGATACCCGAGAGTATTTTGATGACTTAAACAAGGCGATTGAAGAGGATAGACTTAAACACGGAAAAAGGCCATTAAAAGAGAAGGAGAAAGTGAAAGAAACTAAGGAAATTCGAGTAAGTACAACTGACCCTGAATGTGGTTTTATGTCCCGTGAAAATAAGCAAGAAATGTTCTGTTACCTTGACCACCGAACTACAGACATGAAGTTTAATATAATTACGGACGTATATGTTACTCCTGGTAATGTTCATGATTCCGTTTCATATCTTAGTCGGTTGGACCGTCAGGTCCAACGTTTTGGATTTAAGATAGAAGCAGTAGCTTTAGATTCAGGTTATCTTACAAGTCCTATTTGTAAGGGACTTTCTGAACGGAAAATTTTTGGAGTCATTGCCCATAGAAGATACCATCCTACCACTGGTTTATTTCCTAAATGGAAATTTACAAGTGATAAAGAGCATGATCTGTATATTTGCCCCAACAACCAAAAATTAACATACAAAACTACAACCCGTGAGGGATATAGAGAATATAAGTCTGATTCAAAGAAGTGTATGAACTGTCCATTACTTTTCCAAAAATAAGATAAAAGTTGTAACACGACATGTATGGGAGGAGCATAAGGAAAAGGTAAGGTTGAATCGCTTATCCAAATCGGGAAAGATGCTTTATAAATTTAGAAAGGAAAAAATTGAGCGAAGCTTTACAGACTCAAAAGAGCTGCATGGGCTTCGCTACTGCCAGTTACGGGGATTGAAGAATGCACGTGGACAGGCTCTTCTTACCGCAGCCTGCCAAAATATAAAACAGATTGCAACACTACTAGCAAGGTTAGAAAAAGTGTGTTGCAATAATTTAAGTTGATTTAACCCCCTGTTTATTGGAGCGGAGGGCACTCGACTCCTGCGGGATATAGAGGTCACTGGAGACCCCGCAAGCGCCAAAGGCGCTGAGGAGGCTCCAGGACCTCCCCGCGGAAAGCGAGTGCTCGCAGCGGAAATCAACAGGCCCATTTGCATGGATAATTAATAAATTAAGTATTTAGATACTGACAAAATAAAAATTGCCGAGAAAAATACCCCTTTCTCGACAATCTGACTGCATCCCTAATGAATGCAGTGTTTTTTGATTTTTACCTACAATTCCTATCTGCTCTCCACTTTTTCATGCTCGAATTGACCTGGATAAGAAGAGTCAACATTCAATAGCTCAAGAAATTGTGCTTCCTTTAAACCGTTAATGGATCCTAAGGAACGAAGAACTTCTTCTTTTAGTATTTTATCAAGGGTAAGGACCATGATGGCTTCCCCGCCGACGGTTGTTCTGCCTACCTGCATCGTTCCGATGTTTATTTGGTAATCTCCCAGAAGAGAGCCAACCTTTCCAATCATGCCTGGGATATCTTGATGTTTGATATATAATAAATATCTTTCAGGTCTTACGTCAATCCGATACTCGTTTATTTTCACAATTCTTCCGCCATAACCATTTAAAACGGTAGCACCAATACTTGCTTTTAAATCTCCTCTTGATACTGTTAATTCCATATAATTTGCAAAACCTTTATTGGTCGCATTCTTTTGAACGTTATATGAAACACCTTGGTCTTTTAATAAATGAAAGACATTAATGAGATTAACAGAATCACTCAAGTGATGTGATAAAACACCTTTTATCATTGTTCGAGTTAATAAATCCGTGTCCTCTTCGATTAGTTCACCATAATAGTTGATATCTATTTTGGTTGGGGCCTCTTTAAATAACTGAATGATAAGACTTCCAACCTGATCACCAAGCAATAAATAAGGCTTTATTTTTTGCTGAGCTTCTCCAGACATTTGCGGCATATTGACTGCATTTTGAATGGCTCCGGATTCAAAGATTTCAATAATTTCAGCACTAACTTCTTCTGCAACCTTTTCTTGTGCTTCGACAGTTGATGCACCAAGATGAGGGGTTACAATAATATTGGTTTCTCGAAGAAGGTCAAGGTTCGCAACAGGTTCTTTTTCAAAAACATCTAACGCAGCTCCGGCAACATGTCCAGACTGTATGGCCTTGACAAGGGCGTGTTCATCAATAATTCCACCTCTTGCACAATTTATAAATCTAACCCCTTTTTTTGTTTTTTGTAAAAAATCATCACTAATTAATCCTTTTGTTTCATTGGTTAGTGGCGTATGGGTTGTAATAAAGTCGGATTCCCTTGCAATCGTATCAAGAGTAGCTTTAGTAATACCAAGTTTTTCTGCTTTTTCCGTTGAAAGATAAGGATCAAATCCTAAAATATTCATCCCAAATGCTTTAGCACGCTTTGCTACTTCAATTCCAATCTTCCCCATACCGATGACACCAAGGGTTTTTTTGTACAATTCTACCCCTTTAAAGGAATTTCGGTCCCAGTTTCCAAGGGATGTTTTCAGGTGTGCTTGTGGGATTTTTCTAGCTAATGACAGCATCATAGCTAGAGTATGCTCTGTAGCTGCAATGGTATTGGCCCCAGGAGCATTAATAACTATAATCCCCTTTTTTGTTGAAGCATTAACATCAATGTTATCCACTCCTACACCAGCACGTGCAATTACCCTGAGCCGATTACCATGCTGAAGTAGAGAGTCTGTAACCTTTGTTTGACTTCGAACAATCAATGCGTCATATTCTCCAATGATTTTTGCCAATTCTTCTTCCGGCAAGGTAGGGAATTGATCAATGGAAAAACGGGGGTGATCAAATAACCTTTTTAAACCAGTTTCGCTAATTCCATCTGTAACAAGAACTTTATACATTTTGCAACCATACCTCCTGTGCTCTTTTAGTGGCAACACCTAATACCTGTTTTCTATCCAATTCATGAAGTGTCATTTCAATACTGCTCAATATTTTTAAAACATCAAATGGGGTACAGTAACCCATGTGACCAATTCTAAAAATTTCACCCTTAAGCCTTTTTTGTCCTCCACCAAGCGTAATGGCAAATTTGTCTTGAAGCATTTTTTTAATTTGTTTAGAAGAATCATCTGCTGTTTTAACTGCTGTAACAGTTGGTGAAGCCTCACTATCTGAAACAAGAAGAGGAAGTTCAATTGCTTCTAATCCCACGCGAACCATGTCCTTTAGAACCTGATGACGTTTAATCACATTATGAAATCCTTCTTCCTCAATCATTTGGCACACCTCTTGAGCACCATAAATGAGAGAGACGGCTGGGGTAAAAGGAGTAGATTTTTCTTTTTCATAGGATGATAAATATTTATTTAAATCCAGGTAAAACCGTTTTGATTGGCATTTTTCAATGGTTTCCCTTGCCCTTTCACTAATTGCAACAAAGGCTAATCCAGGCGGCAGCATTAACGCTTTTTGAGAGCCAGAAACGAGAATATCAATTCCCCATTCCTCCATCTCGACCGGAACGGCCCCGATACAGCTTACTCCGTCAACTACGAATAGGGCATCAGTCGATTGCTTTGTTACTTTTCCTAATTCCAAAATGGGATTCAAAACACCTGTTGAGGTCTCACAATAAGTGGCAAAGACAGCTTTTACATTTTTTTGTAAGGATTTTAAATAATCCTCTAATTGATCAGGTGAGCATGTTTTTCCCCATTCAATATTTAAACGATGAACATTTGCTCCAAAGGCTTCGCAAATACTTGCCAGTCGATCTCCAAAAGCTCCAGTAACAATAACTACGACTTCATCATTTTCCTCCACAACATTTGAAACAGCCGTTTCTAAAGCAGAAGTTCCGCTTCCAGCAATGACTAATACGGGAAGCAAAGAGCCGAAAACTGGCATTAATCTTGTGGAGACATCTTCTAAAAGCTTAGGAAATGCATTTCCACGATGGCCAATCATTGGTTGATTCATGGCATGATAGACACGATTGGGAACGGGAGTGGGACCAGGGGTAAATAAAAACTGTTGATCTAAAAGCATGGGTATATCATCCTTTCAATATCTTTTATATAAAAAGAAACATCCCTCATAACAGACATAGATCTTCTGTTATGAGGGACGTGGAGTAACGTGGTACCACCCTCTTTTGCTGCAAACGTAAGCAGCCTCAAAAAGATAACGGTTTTTTACCGGGCGTGCCTACTGTAGTTCGACAAGCCAGTTCAGAAGTGCTGGGCATACATATAAGAATAAGCACCGGTTTACACCTGCCACCGGCTCTCTGCAAGCTTTTTCTTACTGCCGTCTTCATCATTACATTCTAAAGGTTCTGTATTTTATGAATATTCTACAACCCAAACTTTACTATTGTAAAGGGTTAAAATAAATTAATTTTTCATAAAAATTTTTTAAAAAAGTTTAAGTCTTGATTTATTGCATGAGTAAGCGATTACAGAGTAATTTTAAAAAAATGAATCTATTGTAAAAAAATAAAGAGAGTTCTATAATGTCTACTATATAAAAACAAATGTACATATAAAAAAGACAACACAAGGGGGATAAAGAATGAAGCCAATTTATATTGGGTTATTGGGACTTGGAACGGTAGGCTCAGGTGTTGTCAAAATTATAAAGGATCATCAAGACAAAATTATGCATCAGGTGGGGTGTCCTGTAGAAATAAAAAAAATACTTGTACAGGATTTAAAGAAAACCCGAAGTGTTCTTGTTGAAAACAACTTGCTAACGACAAACCCAAAGGAAATTCTTAATGATTCTGAAATAGATGTTGTTATTGAGGTAATGGGTGGAGTTAAAGATACAAAAGGATTTCTACTAGAGGCGTTAAGGCAGGGTAAACACGTGGTTACGGCAAATAAAGATTTAATGGCCACTCATGGATCAGAATTGCTTAATGTTTCCTCATTAAATGGTTGTGACTTATTTTATGAAGCAAGTGTTGCAGGGGGAATCCCCATCCTAAGAGGCTTAGTTGATGGACTAGCATCAGATCGAATCACAAAAATGATGGGAATTGTGAACGGAACAACTAATTATATATTGACAAAAATGAGTAAAGAAGGAAGGGCATATGAAGAAGTATTGAAGGAAGCTCAAGATTTAGGTTTTGCAGAATCAGATCCTACATCTGATGTCGAGGGACTAGATTCAGCAAGGAAAATGGCCATCTTGGCTACACTTGGATTTTCTATGAATATTGCCCTTGAAGATGTATTGGTAAATGGAATATCCGGAGTAACAGAAGAAGATTTACACTATGGAAACCAACTTGGCTATACAATGAAATTAATTGGCTATGCCCACAGACAAGGAGAAAAGGTAGAGGTAAGTGTACAACCAACCTTTCTTGCAAATCATCATCCACTTGCATCAGTACAAAATGAATATAATGCCGTTTATGTTTATGGTGAAGCAGTTGGAGAAACGATGTTTTATGGACCTGGTGCAGGAAGTTTACCAACAGCAACAGCAGTCGTTTCTGATTTGGTAGGGGTCATAAAAAATTTAAGGCTTGGAGTTAATGGAAGAAGTGCAGTAACCCCGCAATTTTCAAAATGTTTAAAGAATGCAGACGAAAAGTTTTCAAAGTATTTTTTACGACTCCATGTACAGGATGAAGTAGGGGTTTTCTCAGATATAACATCCACCTTTGCAAATTTTGGAGTTAGTTTTGAAAAGATTTTGCAGCTTCCGGTTGAAAAAAATAAAATTGCTGAAATCGTTTTGGTTACCCATACGGCATCATTAAATAGCTATGAAAAGATCTTAAATAGTTTGAGGGATAAGAAAACGATTAAAGAAATTAAAAGTTC
The DNA here is from genome assembly GCA_030705955.1 of Bacillota bacterium. Classification (GTDB taxonomy): domain Bacteria; phylum Bacillota; class Bacilli; order Bacillales; family Cytobacillaceae; genus JAUZPL01. Next base: position 96,169 of record JAUZPL010000002.1, read on the forward strand.
ATATAAAGTTGAGGGGAATTCATGATGAGATGGCCAGGTTTATTAGAATCATATAAAGAATTTTTACCAATAAATGATCATACGCCATTACTTACTTTAAATGAAGGAAATACTCCGCTTGTTAAGCTGGAACAACTTTCAAATGAATGGAATATAGACTTATTTGTTAAGGTAGAAGGGGCAAATCCGACAGGCTCCTTTAAGGACCGTGGAATGGTGATGGCTGTAGCAAAAGCTGCAGAAGAAGGAAGCAAAACCATTATATGCGCTTCGACAGGAAATACCTCTGCTGCAGCTGCGGCCTATGCTGCACGAGCAGGATTACGCTGTATTATCGTCATTCCAAATGGAAAGATTGCACTAGGAAAGTTGGCTCAGGCCATGATGTATGGTGCTGAGATTATCTCCATTGATGGGAATTTTGATCAAGCACTGCAAATGGTTAGAAATATAAGTGAAGTAGAACCTATAACATTGGTAAACTCCGTTAATCCTTATCGATTAGAGGGACAAAAAACGGCTGCATTTGAGGTTTGTGACCAATTGGGGAGTGCTCCTGATATATTGGCAATTCCTGTTGGGAATGCGGGAAATATTAGTGCATATTGGAAGGGTTTTAAAGAATATGCTGATAAAAGAGGATTCAGCTTACCTCGAATGTTTGGGTTTGAAGCAGAGGGAGCAGCAGCTATTGTTCATAATCGTGTATTTGAGAATCCAGAAACCATTGCAACAGCCATTCGAATTGGTAACCCGGCCAGCTGGCATTTAGCTGTAGCAGCCGTCAATGAATCAGATGGCTTGATTGATGAAGTAAGTGATGAGGAAATTATAGATGCCTATAAAAAGTTAGCACGAACAGAAGGCATTTTTGCTGAGCCAGCTTCATGTGCTTCACTAGCAGGAGTATGGAAAAATAGGAAAAATGGAAAAATTCCTGTGGGAGCAAAGGTAGTGGCGGTACTTACGGGAAATGGTTTGAAGGATCCAGACACAGCTATTAATAGCAGTCTCATCAAGCCTTGTCTTTTGCCAAATGATGAAAAGGCCGTTTCTGAGCATATTAGGGGAGTTGTCGCGAGATGACATCTAAGGATCATTGGATGATTAAGGTTCCGGCAAGTACTGCAAACCTAGGGCCTGGCTTTGATTCAGTCGGGCTGGCTGTAAATCTATATTTAACTATAGAGGTAGAATTGAGTCATGAGTGGCAATTTATTGCGGCTACTAGTGATTTAATTAAATTCCCCTCAAATGACCAGCATTTTATTTGTCAGGTTGCAAAGCAAATTGCAGGTAGAAAAAACAAAGTGCTATCTCCTTGTAAGGTAACGGTCAGCAGTGAGATTCCATTAGCACGTGGACTTGGTTCAAGTGCTGCTGCCATTGTAGCGGGCATTGAACTTGCAGATTTAATAGGTAATCTAGAATTAACGAAACATGAAAAGTTATTATTTGCGACTGAGTTTGAAGGACATCCAGATAATGTGGGGGCTTCTCTTTTTGGTGGGCTCGTCATTGGCAGTTGCTTTGAAAACCAGGTTGAAATGATTTCATATCCCAACCTTTCATTTGAAGTGGTTGTCGTGATACCTCAAGAAGAATTGCTGACAAAGGTTGCCCGTGAGGTATTACCAAATGTTCTTCATTACCATGAGGCAGTCCAAGCATCCTCAGCAGCAAACCTTTTGATTGCTGCGCTACTCACTAAAAATTGGAAGTTGGCTGGAAAGATGATGGAACAGGATCTATTTCATCAACCATATCGCAAGCCATTAATCCCATACTATTCTGAAATTGAAACATCAGCTAAAGAATATGGTGCATTTGGGGTTGCGCTTAGCGGTGCTGGCCCAACCTTAATTTGTTTTACTGAAAAGAGAAATGGTGCAAAGCTTTCGAGCGCCTTACAGCAGGAATTCCCCTTGATGGAAGTTAAGCAATTATCAATTGAGACAAAGGGAAGCAATGTATGGAAGAAAGAGACTTGTAGAAATTAAGTGTTCAAAAAGCGTTTGGAAGTCAATCTAAAGGGTGGATTTGACAGAATGCTATATATATAGTAACGTATCTATAATACATGCTTATAATGTTTTGCATGAATACCTTTCATTTAAGACCTTTAGCAAAAAGTTAATAATATGTTATTGACTGTATGAAAAAGGGAATCTTATTAAAGGTAGAAAATGATTATTTATTTCATCTTTAATGAATAAAATTTAATAAAGGTAGACTTTGTAAAAGCTCAATTGAGCAGTTAAAGGTAAACCGACAATTTTCAAAGTTTAATGGTTGTAAAAAGGACCATTAAATGTAGAAACTTGTCGGTTTTTTTATTTCTTATAATACTTTTCAGCAGAAAAACATTCATATAAACGCTGCATATCTTTAATTTCTTTCGGAGGAAGCTAGAATGTTATATTATATTGGGCTAATTTCATTGCCAACTGTATTCTTTGCCATTCTTGCGGTCTCATTGCTAAGCGCAATTTTCCTACAGAGTGCAAAGGTACCCTTAAATTTTGTTCGTTTTCACATAGGGATTATATCGTTACCTCCAATCGTCGCGTTATGGGGGCTTGTTACTAACAATAGAGGTGTGATGTATGGTCCATGGCGTTTTGATTCTCTATCTTGGCTCCTAGCCCTATTTGTCTTAACAATTAGTTTAATTGTGCAGCGCTATTCAGTTCGATACTTGTTAGGTGACAGTTGTTACAGAAAATACTTTACGTTGATGACATTCACAACCTCTGCTGACACTCTTACCTGGCTCAGCGATGATCTTCGCCTTCTGTTGGTTTGTTGGGGAGCAACTCTTTTGGGACTGACATTGCTAATACGAATAAACAAGGAGTGGCAGATTTCCAGAAAAGCTGCTGCCATTTCATGGCGCTTATTTTTACTCAGTTGGCTTATGTTATTACTGGCTATATTCTGGATTACGCAAGCCACAGGACACTGGCAACTATCAATCGTACTTGCAAAAAGCAATCTTACACAACTTGCTTCATGGGAGAAGATCTGTATAAACCTCCTAATGATCGTTGCAATGATTATTCCGGCAGCACAGTTTCCTTTCCAACGTTGGCTGCTAGACTCGGTAGTGGCTCCAACACCTGTTTCAGCTGTTATGCATGCTGGTATAGTGAATGCCGGGGGTCTCATGTTGACTCGTTTTGCACCGCTTTTTAACGGTGAATCAGCACAGATTATTTTGCTCGTTGTGTCCAGTTTCTCAGTTTTACTCGGGACAGGAATAATGCTGGTGCATGTAGACTATAAACGACAGCTTGTAGGATCAACCATTGCTCAGATGGGGTTCATGCTAATTCAGTGTGCACTTGGCGCCTATTTGGCAGCCATTATTCATGCTATTTTACATGGATTATTCAAAGCAAGCCTTTTCCTACAGTCCGGGTCCGCAATCCACTTAAAGGAGTCTTCTTCCGCTAAGGATCACCAGATTCCTAATTTGTGGATGATGACGGGATGGATGATAGGTCTCATTACGGGGATTGGTTATTGGCTAACATCCCCTGGAGAGGGTTATCAATTGATAAGCACTCTCATTTTAGGATTGTCCATGACATTTGCTTGGAATGGACTCGTTACTGTTGGACACGGCCGTATGGGTCGAATGGCAGGTTTAACTTTCCTTGCAGGAGGGGTATGCATGTTCAATGTTATCCATCATACCCTACACAAGCTGTTACATGAAGCAGTTTTGTATAGCATTCAACAGCCTGCTCCTGGTACAATCATGGTTCTGTTTATCTTGCTAGGCGGAAGTGCTTTTGGTTTATGGTTAGTAAACCATCGTTCTTCAACCTTATTCACTATTATTTTTCTTTGGCTTGTACATTTGGGTGAGCCTCACAAAGATTTGGTTGAAGGTCATCCAAAATACTTGTCTTATAGGAGGTTATTTAGATGACAACGACATTAGCGAAAACGTTAAATTGGGAAGGGCTTCCTGAAGAATTGAGCCCTACTATTCATGATTTGGTAAAGTCAGCTAGCAAAGTCATCGCACCACTAGGTCCTATTAGCAAGTTTGCAGCTCGTAGCCCATGGGTAGGCTTAGAACAACAAACATTTGAACAGACAGCACGTCGTTTCAAAGAAATTTGTGATATAGAGTTGTTTCCCAATGATTCTGTAATACAGTCTGCACGAGATCAAGGAGAAATTGAACTCAATTTTCTAGAAGAAGGGCTACAACAATGGATAGATAAGCATTCTTTCGAACTCCCTCGTAAGGTTGTAGAACATTTTTGTAGAGCGGCACTTACACAAGGTGATCTGCCTTCTAAATTGTTGGAACTTCCTGAAGTTAAAAGATTAGGAAAGAAATTTAGTGGCTTTAAGCTCAAACTGAAGGAAAAACAACTAGTGAAGCCTCATAGTCAGCGGTTCGAAGAGCTTGGCGGCGATTGGGCGTTAAGAGATCTCAACCGCCACATGATTAAGTGGTGTAAATTGTTCTTGGATGAATCTCAAGCTGTGTGGTCTATGCCAAATCGAGAGGAAGGATTCTATCGTGCATGGCGGAAGATGGCTCCCTATGACCCAGACCTAAGTGCTGAGACACGTAGACAGATAAAAAGTTTGCCGGAAGAAGCTGATACTGCTTTAAAAGAGGCATTATCTAAATTAGGAATCCTCCACTCCGAGAATCAAGAATACCTTGAAGCTCATTTACTTGCCTTGCCAGGATGGGCAGGTATGATGCTTTGGCGAACACAGCAACAAATAAACGAAAGTTCTTTGCTTACTGACTATTTGGCAGTACGAATATCAATGGAGCAGATATTGATTAAGCCTTATTTTCCTTTTCCAAAGCAAAGAACGGAAGAAGACCATCACATAGAATCGTTAATGGCTGCCTGGCTTCATTGGGGGGGATTTCCTATCCATGCATGGTCACAACTGCCTCTTGTGGAACAAAAAGCTCGATTGACCCTTGCTTGGCAGTTTGATCATGTTATCCGAAGTAGACTTTGGTTGGAAGCGTGGGAAAAAACATATGAAGATCAATTAATGAAAAAAATAATACTAAAACAGAATACCTCTAATCAAAAAAAGCCTGTATTAGCACAATTTGTTTTTTGTATAGATGTGAGATCCGAGCCTTTCCGTGGCAAACTGGAAAGTGCAGGTAGTTTTGAAACCTATGGGGCTGCAGGATTTTTTGGTTTGCCGATTGAAACAAGCAAACTCGGTAACAACCATAGCCATTCTTCATTGCCGGTGATGTTAAAACCGCAATTCAAGGTAAGTGAATATTTGCCTGAATATCAATACAAAAAATTTAGCCAAAGGATGCAGGCAGTAAATTCACTTAAAGACACATTCAAAACGATGAAACACAACCTGCTTGCAAGTTTATTACTACCAGAAATTAGCGGTCCCTGGCTTAGTTTACAAACACTGATGCGCAGTTTTTTACCAAGAAGTACAGGACCAATCTTCAAGAAACTACATGAGGCATGGACCCAGAAACTTGATGTGGAACTAACACTGGACCGTATTCATCCATCAAAAACGGAATTACCGGTTGGTTTTTCTGAGGAGGAGAAAGTCCATTATGTGGAGCAGGCTTTAAAAACGATAGGGCTCACAGATCACTTCGCTCCATTAGTGGTAATTTGTGGGCATGGAAGTTGCAGTACCAATAATCCGTACGCCTCTTCGCTTGATTGTGGGGCATGTGGTGGTACATCAAGCTCTTTTAATGCCAGAGTACTGGCAACTTTATGTAACCTTCCAAATGTAAGACATTTGCTCAAGGAAGGTGGAATTTCGATTCCGAGTGATACTATTTTTGTGGCTGCAGAACATATTACAACACTTGATGAACTACATTGGGTCTATCTTCCGCAACTTTCAAGTAAGGCTGAAGTGGCATTTAGACGAATCCAAACCATACTACCAAAAGTTAGTGAGGAAGCAATTGCTGAGCGACTACCTAAATTACCAAATCTCAAAGTTACCTACAAAAATACTAAAGCTGAAGCTGTACGACTTTCAGAGGATTGGAGTGAGGTGCGGCCTGAATGGGGACTTGCGAATAATGCGGCGTTTGTCATCGGGGATCGGAAGCTGACCCAGGAGTGTAATCTGGAGGGAAGAGTTTTTTTACAAAACTATAACTGGAAAAAGGATAAAAGTGGCTCCCTACTTGCTAACCTGATAGCTGGCCCGGCAACAGTTTGTCAATGGATTAACTTGCAATATTACGCATCTACTGTTGCACCTCATTATTTTGGCAGCGGGAACAAAATAACCCAAACAGTGACGGCAGGAATTGGAGTTATGCAGGGGAACGCCAGTGACTTATTAACCGGTCTTCCATGGCAATCCGTCATGCAATCGGATCAAAAAGTCTATCATGCACCATTAAGGCTACTGGTGGTGATCCAAGCACCGACAGAATACGTGGAACGTTTGTTGAATCAAGATCGAACATTTCGGCAAAAAGTTCAAAATGGATGGCTTCGTCTAGCGTGCATTGATCCAGAAGGAAACTGGAAAAGATGGTCTTAGCGTTGCTAAATTGTGTGTAAGACTATCTCTCTATTTTAGTGTTATTCATACAGAAGGGAAATGAATCAAATGGAAAAGTCAAAGGGCGCTCTAGAAGCAGAAATTAGTAAAGCGTTAACTCAATGGGAGAAAAATTATCTTGGTCGTGGTTCAATCAATGTAAAGTCTGATATTTTACGGGACATGGTTATTGTTACATTGCAGCGTATATTAACCCCTGCTGAATATATCTTATGTAAGGAAAAAGATGGATTGTTATCAATAAAAAAGACACGAAATAGCTTGGTGGAATCGGGTCAAGAAGAATTAAAGCAAATTATTTTTTCTACCACAGGTCAGGATGTAATAAGTTTTCATACGGATATCAGTACCCAAACCGGTGAAAGGGTCATGGTGTTTAAACTTTCAGGAGATTTGGAAAAAAAGCTTTTATAAAAATAATGATACTTACCAAGACAAAATTTTTAAATAACATTTTTGTTTTGGTAAGTAAAGTCCTATTGAAATAGCCTTATATCTAAATTCAATGATGGAGTGAACTTTATGAATATTGATGCAAAGAAAAAAGTTCTGTTTGTGATTGGAATGGACCAAAATCCGGAAATTGTAACAAAAGAGATGAGTAGACTTCAAGGACATAATATCTTGATCTTACAATCTTATGGACCAGACATTCTACCCTTCGGTGAGTTAATGCGTGACATTATTATCGCTGTTTATCAGGATAATGTTGAAGAAATCATTATTACTGTACCAAAAAACTATCGAAATTATTCAAGTGAGACTTTTAAGAAAATATATGAAAATAAAGAATTACAAGGGAGAATTCAAACATTGGAGTATCTTTTTAAAAATTGCTTGTCAGAATACCCAAAAGACAATATAAAAGAATGGCTTGAAGGCAGTGAAGAATCATCCAACAGTATGAAAAATAGTGCGGGGGTTATTCGTAATCATCCATTAATGCCTTCAAATGTGAAGATTACGGAATTAATAATCGAGAATGAGAAGCAATCAAAAATTGCCATACAATGATAAATTTCGAAAAAATTCAAAAAATAAACCTGTTAATTAACATATAACCCCTTCAACTTGACTTCGTAGAGGGGATATATGTTAATTAAAATATTGGCTCTTAATCAACGAGTCTTCTTTATCCTAATTTTTCAAATGGGATAGACTGCTTTAATTCTTGCCTTTTCTCTATCTTTTCTACTATTTTTTTAAAAAAATTTAAGGATTGATGAAACATAGGGCTTTGGATAAAGGTGTAAAAAAAGCTTGCAATAAAAATAGGTCCACTTAAAAAATAGCCAATAATTAAGACCAGACTTTCTACAATCATCCGCGCCTTACTGACGGAAAGCCCTGTCTTGTCGGAAATGGAAAGCATAAATCCATCTCTTGGTCCTGCACCAATCCCTCCTGCTACATACATTCCACCGCCAATCCCAGTAATGATGATAGCTGTTAAAAGTATGAAATAGTCAACCCAGGTATGTGTAGCATTAGGTAATATTCCTGACCATAGGAAGAAGTCCATTGTGGGCCCGATAATTAGGGCATTTAAAAAGGTTCCGATATTGATATATTTTCGGTTCATAAATAAGGAAATAGAAACAAGAAATAAGCCGCAAATGATGGACCATGTTCCAATCGATAAACCGAAGTGCTGATAGAGTGCTACATTGAGGACATCCCATGGATGCAGCCCGAGGAATTTAACCTTAATGGCCAGAGCATTCCCCAGACCGAAACAAACTAGTCCTCCAAAAAATAATAAGTAACGAAACAACTTAATCAATCATCAGTCCTCCCTAGCTGCATTGAAATTTACTGAATATTAAGGAATATATTAAGGGAGAATCTAAATAATAGCAATATAAAAAAGCATTCACCTTAATGAAGGGTGAATGCTTTCCCTTTTTTAAACACTAAATTGATCAACCGCTTCTTTTAGATCCTCACCCATTTTTGCAAATAGACTTGTAGAGGATGAGATTTCCTCCATGGATGCGGTCTGTTGTTGGGCCTCGTTTGCAATGTTTTTTGCACGATCTCTGGCCACATGAGAAATCGCCTCAATTTCTTGAAAGGATGAGGTAACAAGTTTCATTTCATCATCCATTTTTTTAATGGCACTCGATACTTCATTAATTTCTGTAGAAATATCTGAGACTGATTGAAAAATTTGTTGGAATGATTCTCCAGCCTTTTCTACAGTCTGTATCCCGCTTTTTACACTCGTATAGCTTTGATTTGATATAGTAACCGCTGAAGTAATTTCTGTCTGAATCTCATTTAAAATTTGACCAATTTGTAATGCAGCTTGACTTGATTGTTCCGCTAATTTGCGAACCTCATTTGCAACAACTGCAAACCCTTTTCCATGCTCACCGGCTCTTGCAGATTCAATGGAGGCATTTAATGCAAGAAGATTCGTTTGGTCAGTTACACTACGAATTAAAGTCAGAATTTGACCAATTTCCTGTGACTTGCTTTGCAGGCTTTCAACAGAATTTGAAATGGATTCTGAATACTTGTTTATATTAGCCATTTCTGTAATGGCACTTTGGATAACAGTATTACCTGTTTCGGCCGTAGTCGAAGCATCTTTAGAAGTATGATTCACATCAAGCATCATATTAACAATTTGCTCCATTTCTTGACCAACTCTAATGACAATCTGATTAGCTTCTGTTGCATTTTGTACTTGCTGTTCCGCACCAACCGCAATTTCTTGTATAGCATCTGATATTTGCAAGGTTGATTGAGTTGTTTGGTCAGTACCAGCCGCTAATTGAACGGCAGCAGAAGCGACACTTTCTGAATGGAATAAAACCTTTTCTATTACCTGTTTAAGACTGCCTACCATTCTATTAAAATCATCACTTAAATGACCGATTTCATCCTTTGATTTAATTTTAATCGGCTCCACCTTTAGATTGCCCCCTGCGACATTTTCAACATGTGAACTAATTCTTTTTAAAGGTGAAATGGCAGAACGAACAAAATAAACAGTAACACCAGCGGCAACGATAGGGATAAGAAGTTGTAATAATAAAGTCCATTTCACCATATCCCATGTTCTTTGTGAAATGATGCTTGCATCAAAATCAATCGCATTTATCGCAATTACTTTTTTAGATGGATTTTGATCTTCGAAAATAGGTGCATATCCAGTAATTCGTTTTAATCCCCCATACGTATATTCACCGGAATATTCTGGGTGTTTCATTTTTATAACCATATCAACTGCTGACTTATCAATATGGAAGGTTTGTCCAGCCTTAAAGCCTTGAGATTTGAGTGATTGATCAGCTGCAAGGATTTTACCATTTGAATCTAAAATATAAGCATTTTTAAAAATGGGCTTCTTTTTAACTGTCCAGCTAATTGCTTTTTCAAGCCTTTTAATTTTAGAAGTATCTCCATCAAGAACTGATTGAAGTAAATTTGTATCGACCAATGCAGTAGTGATACTTGCACAGCCATATAATTCAATTCCTGCCGCTTTTTCTATTTGGTTGTAGCTGGATTCGTAGCTTAATGATGTAACAATAATAGAACTAACCGCAAATAGAACAATAACGATTGCCGTTATTTTCCCTGTTAAACCAAGTTTCATAAATTCCCTCCATTGAAAGTTTAATTTCCTATCTATAGGACTAAAATCCTAGAGATATAACACATATTTTCACATATTTTGTCGAATAAATCTATAGAATTTTTACTAAATTAAAATAAATATAAATTATGTTTATAAAATCTTAACGTTGACAGTAAAAATCAATATGTTATAATTCATAACATCTAATGTAAGGAAACCTAACAAGGGGTTGTTTACAGTGAAAAAAATTGAAGCGATTATTCGACCAGAAAAAATTACAGAGACAATCAAGGGCTTGAAAAATATTGGAATTACTGGATTTACCGTTTCCCAGGTAGTTGGTAGGGGAAAACAAAGGGACACTGAGGGTGTTTATAGAGGAAAAAATTATAAAGTAACTCTGCATCCGAAGGTGAAATTGGAAATTGTACTGTCTGATTATATGGTGGATGCAACTATTAAAACCGTGATTCAATCGGCGCAGACTGGAGAAGATGGCGACGGTAAAATTTATGTTTATCCCATTTTAGAGGCTTATAATATCCGAACAGGAACTGCTGATTTCAGTATCGATGATTTAGCAAATGGGGGGAGGGACAAGGGATGGAGTTAATGTATATTAATACTGTTTGGATTGTATTGGCCTCTGCCATGGTATTGTTTATGGAGGGTGGATTCAGCCTTCTTGAGGCAGGTCTTGTTCGTACAAAAAATGCAGTTAATGTAACAATGAAGATTTTTGTGGATTTAACAGTTGGTGCATTAGCCTTTTGGGTGGTTGGATTTGGTGTTTTATTTGGCAAAGATCAATCGGGACTTATTGGTACAAGTCTTTTTGGAAGTCCGCAATTAATATCATTACCCGTTCATTTACCTGGTGCTGCATTTGCCCTTTTTCAAATTGGATTTGCTGTTGCATGTATTTCCATTGTTTCCGGTGCTGTTGCAGAAAGAATGAATTTTAAGGCCTATATTTTGACTGCCTTTTTGATTACGGTTATTATTTACCCAATTTCAGGGCATTGGATATGGAATTCAAATGGCTGGTTAGCAAAGATGGGAATTAAGGACTTTTCAGGATCTGCAGCCATTCATGCAGTAGGAGGATTTACTGCATTGGCAATGGCAAAGTTTCTTGGTGCGAGAAAAGGGAGATTTAATTCAGATGGAAGTGCAAATGTATTTGCTCCAAGTAATATCCCACTTGCCTCAGCGGGTACTTTTATTTTATGGTTTGGTTGGTTTGCCTTTAATGCTGGCAGTACGTTAGATGTTTCGAATGCTTCTCTTGCACCAGTAGCTATTAATACATTGCTGGCAGGGGCAAGTGGTGGTGCAGTTTCTTTATTCGTGACACTTAAAAAGTATGGAAAAGCTGATCCGAGTATGACCATCAATGGTATTTTATCTGGGCTAGTTGCAATAACTGCTGGATGTGCCTATGTGTCAGAATGGAGTGCTATTATTATTGGGGCAATTAGTGGATTTATTGTCATTTACGCCACCCTATTTATTGATAATTTAAAAATAGATGACCCTGTTGGGGCAGTAGCTGTACATGGTTTTAATGGAGTGTTTGGGACTATTGCGGTAGGATTATTTGATACTTCTCATGGATTGCTGACAACAGGTGAATTTTCGTTTTTTTTCGTTCAATTGTTAGGTGCGGTTGTTGTGATTGTATGGGGCTTAATTGGAGGCACCTTTATTGCAAAGGTATGTGAAAAGACAGTTGGGTTCCGGGCAGCTGAACGAGAAGAAGAAGAAGGACTTGATATGTCCTATCACGGCATCCCTGCTTATAATGAGTTGGAACGATTTACAGATATCCCTACAAGTCTTTATGACTTTGAAGAAACAACTGGAATTAGTATTGCTCCTATCATGAATAAAGAGAAGGAAATGGCTCGATAAAAATAAGAACCCGTGGGATTTAGGAAATACCTACGGGTTTTTTTATGTGGAGAACAATTAATTTTCCATATTTCCTTCCTTATACATAGGGCATGAGAGTTAAAAATGATCCCATCTACTCAATGGTAGGAACCTCCTCGTGTTTTGCGATTTCGCGAAAAGTAAAGAGGAAGGCCTTTAAAGTTTAGTAGATAAAATACTTTAAAAAAAGGTTTTACTTTCTCTTCAGAAAAGTCTATATTATTAAAATAGTTAATTAAGTGATGGAGGGGAATAACCAGTGAAGCTTGTTGCATCAGAAAAAGTAAAGAAATTGACTACCAGTATTTTTACGGAGGTAGCCAATCGTAAACAAGAGGCAATTAAAAAAGGCATAGACGTAATTGATTTAAGTGTTGGAAGTCCAGACTTTCCACCCCCATCCTTTGTAATGAATACCCTAGTAGATTATGCGATGGATTCAAGTAAATACGGATATACATTAAAAGGTATTGATGAATTTCATGAAGCTGTTGGTTACTTTTATAAGGAAAGGTATGCTGTAGAGCTTGATCCTGCTAAAGAGGTTCTTCAACTTATGGGTTCACAAGACGGACTGGCGCATTTAGCTACTGCATTAATAGATCCAGGGGATTATGTATTAGTGCCAGATCCGGGCTATCCAATTTACGAGGCAGGAGTGTTGCTTGCAGGCGGGTTGATTTATCCGATGCCATTGCTGGAAGAAAATAAATATTTACCACAACTTGATCAAATTCCTCTAGATATTTTAGAAAGAACAAAATTTATGATTATTAGCTACCCAGGTAATCCTGTGACAGCTCTTGCTGATGAAGACTTTTTTAAAGAAGTTGTTGAGTTTGCTAAACGTCATCACATCCTGGTTGTACATGACTTTGCTTATTCTGAATTGATTTTTGATCATCATCCGCAAATAAGCTTCCTTTCTATTCCTGGAGCAAAAGAAGTGGGAATTGAGTTTAATTCCCTTTCCAAAACATTTAATATGGCAGGCTGCCGAATTGGATATGTGGCAGGAAATGAGAATGCATTAAATATTTTGGCAGCATTGAAATCAAATATTGATTATGGAACATTTTATCCGATTCAAAAGGCAGCAGTAGCAGCACTTACTTCAGATTTTTCATCGCTTGATCAACAAAAGAGAGAGTATGAGATTCGCAGAGATACATTGATGTCTGGATTGGAAAAGAGCGGATGGCAGGTGCCAAAATCCCCGGCCACCATGTTCATTTGGGCAAAGATTCCTAAAGGATGGACTTCACGTGAATTTGCATTTGAATTAATTGAGAAAGCGGGAGTTGCTGTTATTCCTGGGGATGCATTTGGAAGGCTTGGGGAAGGCTATGTTCGAATTGCTTTAGTTCAACCTCCTGAACGACTTGAAAAGGCTGCTGACCGTATCTCGCAATTTTTACTATAAAAGGACTGTCCTTTCTTCCTATTCTAAAAATCCAAAAAGCACATATATTCTTTTAAAAAGACCTTCCGAAAAAAGAAGGTCTTTTATCTATGAATAGAAGGAAGGAATGGGAATGCCAAGCGGAATGCATCAAGTTGTGTTAGAGGTACCAATAGAAAGGGTATGGAATTTTGTTAAAAATATGGATCATTGGGCTCCTCTCGTACCAGGGTATATACGCCATGAAAAGGTAAATGAAAGGCAGTCTACATGGGAGTTTTACAGTGACATTGGAATACTAAAAAAGAAAATTAGTTTAATGGTCACGATTAAAGAATGGCTGGAACCTACGAAGGTAACTTTTGATTTGAAAGGATTAAATGAGAATTTCACAGGGAAAGGATATTTCCAGGCTGAAGCAATTGGATCAGAGAAAACAAGAATGATAGGTTTATTAGATATTGTTGCCGAAGGACTGATGGGAAAAATGGTAAACAATATTTTAAAAACATCCGTCCCTGAAATGACAACGGAATTAACGGAAAATATTGCGGCGAATATAAAATAAAATGGACTGTCTCCCATCAAATTGAAGAAATGGGAGACAGTCCTTATTTTTGTACTAATTCGTTTGAGGCTTGTATAAATAATTTGGAAATTAGCGGAAGAGTCTTATTTTTATTGTAAACAAGGTAAAAATATCTTTCTGTATCAAAATCTTCAATAGGATAGGCATTGAGCATTTTGTATGAACGGTATTCATTTGCAGCAACTTCAGAAATAATGGAAATGCCAATATTTTGAACGACAAACTGAATTAAGCTTTGACCGTCCGTATAGGCAATAATATTTAACTGCTCTTTTGAAATTTGACTTTCTTGCAGAAACTTTTGAAGGATGGTATTTGTTCCTGAGTCGGAATTTCTCATGATAAAAGGATATTTTTTTATTTCTTGAATGTTAATTGGGCTATTCATATTAACTAGATTTGAGGTAATAAGAACCAATTTTTCTTTTAATAGCGGAATATAGCATAGCTTTTCATCCTCGTACTTTTCTCCTAAAATACCGATGTCAACTATGCCGCTAAGAACATGTTCAGCAACTGTTTTGGATGAACTTTGGTTGATGTGAAATGTAACTCCTGAATAGACTTCTCTGAATTGCTTGACCATTTTTGGGACGATAAATTGACCTGGGACAGAACTGACAGCCATGCGAATAGCGCCCTTAGACTCTGTTAAACCTTGCCCAATGTCAAGTAAGGCCTCGTCCTTTAATTGTAAAATTTTCAGTGCCCATTGGTATAACCGTTCACCATATGGAGTAAGCACACTTTCTCTTCCCACTCGATCAAAAAGGTGGACATTTAAACTTTTTTCCAATGATTGAATATGAGAGCTTACTGTTGATTGGCTTAAAAAAATATCATCTGCTGCCTTTGAAAAGCTTTTATGCTCAACAACCTTCGTAAAAACATACAATTGATGTAGATCCATATTGATTACACCTCTACAATATCTACAAAACAGATTAAAAGACATCATTTCTATAGATAAACTAAATATAGTTTATTATACCATTTTATTCTCACAACCTGTTTAATTTTTAATGCCTATTAGTAAAGTAAAAATAATGAAAAAAATTTGGTATTTTTATTAACACCTTCATTTCTACACATTGACAATAGTGATAATAAAAACAATAATTAAGAAAGGTACGTGATGTTAAAATGGGGTACTTTTGGGGTGGTATTTTTGAGGCTGGTTTCCATACATAATTGTGAAGAAGGATTAGTACTCGCGAAGCCTATCTATGATCAGAACAGCCGAATTCTATTAAATGAAGGAACTGTACTCTCATTAGGGTTTATCCATAGATTAAAAAATAAAAATATTCATTATGTATATGTTCAATCAGAAATTACTCATGATGTAGAAATAAATGATAATATCCCCACTCACCTAAGATTTGAAGCGGCAACAAAGCTAAATGAGGTAATTGCTGATTTAGCAGAAGGAAAGACAGGGAAAAACAAAGCAATAGGCAGAGTTCGATTAATTAGAGATTTAAACAATGTGTTTGATAAGATCATGAAAGAAATGCAGACTTCTAAACATTTGTTAAATTTGTTAAGTCATATGCAATTTTCATTGGATGAGTTGTTTGAACACTCGGTAAATGTTAGTTTGTATTCTGTTTCAATCGGTAAACATTTAGGCCTTAAAGAAAGTGAATTACAAATACTAGGCTTAGGAGCCTTATTTCATGATATTGGTAAATTGAAAGAAACAAAGGAATGGAGAAACCATCCTGAAGTTGGTTTTGAAATGCTAAGGAAGGAATCGGAATTTCATCTTTTGATTGCCCACTGTGCGTATCAACATCATGAAAATGTAGATGGAAGTGGATTTCCAAGAGGAATACGAGGAAGCGAAATTCACCTTTTTGCAAAGATTATTTCAGTTGCTGAGGCATTTGATCACTTAACAGCTCATAAATCCATGCTTCCACATGAAGCAATGGAAATCATTGTTGGACGCTGTTTTACAAGGTATGATAGTAAAGTTGTAGATTCTTTTAAAAATGCTGTTGCAATTTATCCTATTGGGGTAACAGTTGTTTTAAATACTGGGGAAACTGGAGTTGTTATTGCCTACAATAAAAAATATCCTCAACGCCCTATTGTAAGGATTTTTAAAGATTCCCAAGGTAATAAACTTCCAATAAAAGAGTTTTATGAAATTAATTTGATGGAATCCCTTAACATCATGATTGTGAAATGTGATGCAATTATTGAAAGAGATATGATGAAGTCAAAATAAGTTAAAGATTGAGAGCCTATTAAAAAATGCCTTCTTCTAGTAGAAAAAGGCATTTTTTTATGTAATTATTTATTAAATCTCTGA
Source organism: Bacillota bacterium (assembly GCA_030705955.1). GTDB lineage: Bacteria > Bacillota > Bacilli > Bacillales > Cytobacillaceae > JAUZPL01. The sequence continues at coordinate 112,574 of JAUZPL010000002.1, forward strand.
ATGATATTCTCTACCATGATAGAGAGTTTGGGGTCTATGATTAAGCTTCCACCAAACGTGATAGATCCCACCGAAAAGACACCACCACCTTCAGGTGTATCGTAGTAGACCATATCCGCTCCTTTACCAAATGTATTGGTTCCTTTTGCTAAAAGAATCGTGTTTTTAGGAGAGTTTTTGTCCATTTGATCGGTTTCCCATCCTGAAGCACCACCGATAGACTTACTAACTGCATTTAAGCCCTTTACACCAATTAAATCCCCACGCTTTACGTTTGTATGGGCAAATATCCAATGAGAAGGATTAATGACACGATATGGAGCCGGTATAGCAAAGCCAGTGCTTCGATACCTAACACCCAATACAGAGGATTCCGGATGACTAGTTGCTCCAAATCTTCCACCTTTCCATTTCAATTTAAGTAAGGATTTATAACCGCTATTTTTATTTACCTCAATTTTTCCATCCTCCAGGTTTGCACGCCAGTAGATTCCATTACCAGCTAAGTAAAGCAGCGTTCCACCATGATGCAAATAGTTTTGAAGGTTACTATACATTTGAGGTGTCCAGTACTCACTATGCGTACTTATAATTAGCACTTTATAAGGATCCAATAAATGTGGATTATCATTTAAATCATGATCTGCCATTAAATCATAATGATAGCCCATCGATTCTAACCACGATAAAATATGCTTTTCCCCATTTGCAAGGTGGCCAACGTCACCATTAGGATCTGCTTTTGGATTCGGTCTCTCAAAGCTTACAACATTTTGAAAAATAGACTTTCCATTCATTACTTGATAGGTATATAAGCTTTTTCCACCCCAGTCATTATAGGCTTGCCAAGTATCCGTTGACGAAAGAACAGCTATATCTTTTTTCAGTGGCTGTTTATTTTTAATAACAAAAGTTACAAAAAATTGATTTGCATGATCAAACAGTCTAGCAGCATACAATCCGCTTTGCCAATTATCTGGAATCTTAAATTGGTACGTTGTATCCCATTCAGCCCCTTCCTTATATGAATCTGGAAAATAGTTTTGGGGTTGTCCAGAAATGGTAGAAATATTTTTAAGTATTTTTTCTTCTTTACCATAGCGAATCATATTAATAGAAAAAGTTAGGTTTGGTGCATGTACCTTTAGCTGAATGGTTTGCCCAGGAAAATAGCTAATCTGATCTGAATACCCTTCTATTGTGTGGGTATTGATAATTGGAAATAAGTTTTTCTCAACATCATCTGCAATGGATATTTGATTCCCAAGAACCGTAAAGTTTCCAGTCTTACCTTCTCGAAGTATTTCTTTAGTTTCAAGCGGTACTACATTGGATGCTGTTAAAAGCAGTGCAGCATGCTGTTTTGCTGCTAGAACAGATCCTGTTATTCCATCTGAAGGTGATATATTGGATGCGATAAAAATATGAAATATATTCATATTAAATTTTTTAATTATATTTTTTCCTACCTCAAATTCGTTTTTGCCGTTTATTCTCAGTTTCTTTCCTGGTAGTTGGCTAAATATTTTGGAATTAATACTATTTGGCCCTCCTATAACTAAAATCCTCTCTTTATGCTTCAGAATTTTTGTTGTATCCGGAGGAAGGTTATTGGAATCTGTAAGTAAAATAGGTATTTCATTTTTTGCAGCATATGGTGCGATTGATAATGCTTCCACGATTTTAGAACTATTTGTAATAATAGCTGTTTTGGATTTCATTAATTGATTTGCAACCATATCAGCAATTTCAAATTGGTTCTTCCCACTTAAGCGATTTATCTTTATCCCTAAGCTTCCAATAGTGTCAGCTACATTTCTTGAAATACTTTTTTCGTCACCAATAAGTATGACTTTAGAAGGGTGTAATGATTTAATTTCATCTTCGGTTGCCCTTGGTACCTGGTTTGTTTGCACTAATAGAATTGGAGCATGATTTTTATATGCTATTGGTACAGTTACCAAAGCATTTGCGTATGCACCATAATTGACTATATATATTATTTTACAATGACCGTGCCATCCATTTTTGGCTATGTTAACGGCAACATCAAAGGGAGAGTTTCCAGTAATTCTCAAAGGAGCAGATCTCGTTATTTTAATGTTTGTCGTTACTTTAGGAGGTTTCTTTTTGATGCTATTCTGTTGTTTTGATTGATTAGGCTGTGTCATACAGGATGAGAGTATTAAAACAGTAATACAGAAAAGTATAAGAAAAAATTTTTTCATTCTTTCACCTTGGTTTCTATTTTTAAGTCTTCTATTTTATTAATTTATTACAATTTTAATCATTAAACAATAGAAGAGAAGCAATAGTTTTCTTAAAAAAATTATATGGAATAAAAAGTGTAAGGTAGGGTATCAAGAATTCTCTTTTTTATAGGTTGTATTAAAGTTCATTAGTAGTTTAGGGTGCTTTGGCCAGGTTATTTTCAAAAATGGTAATAAAACGAAAGAAATTTTTTTTTACAAATGTGTTGATAAATGAAATTTTTTTTCATATAATGAAAATAAGCTTTGAAAGTGCTTTCATATTTTTGGCCAAATAGTAGAAAGTCATTTTTTTTTGAAGAGAAATGGGAATAGTATTGTAGGGTATTTCTTTAGATTCTTTGAAATGTTTACAGAAAAATAGGAAAGGGTGGAATTATATTATGACTCATATCATACTTGCCTTACTAGCAATCATTATTGTTATATTAGGTGTTTCATGGTTTAAATGGCATGCTTTTATCAGCTTAACAGTTGCAGGTCTATTCTTAGCCATTTCTTCTGGGTTATCAATGGATAAAATTGTGGCTAGTTACGAGACTGGAATGGGTGGAACGTTGGGCCACTTAGTTGGAATTTTAGCTCTAGGAACGATCCTTGGAAAAATGATGGCTGAGTCTGGAGCTGGAGTCCAAATCGCTGAGTTCTTTATCAAGAAATTCGGTGTTAAATACCTTCCATGGGCAATGCTGCTTTCAGGAATTGTGGTTGGTCTACCAGTATTCTTTGAAGTAGGAATTTTAATTATCTTGCCTTTAGTCATTTCTATTCATAAGACATCAAAACAAAACATCCTTCTAATTGCACTTCCTGCCATTACAGGATTATCGATTGTTCACGGTTTAGTCCCTCCACATCCAGGGGCAGTTGCTGCAATTGGTATTTATAATGCTAATCTTGGAAAAGTTCTATTATATTCGTTAATTGTTGTGATTCCTTCTGCTATTTTAGCAGGTCCAGTTTTTGCAAAATGGGTTCATAAACGCGTTGTACCAGAAAATGAGCCTGAATTAATCAAAATCAATATGGAAGCAAAAAAACCAGGTGCTGGAATCTCTTTCTTTGTAATTTTATTACCAGTTATTTTAATGATTTTCTCTGCTGTAGCACCATATATGCATTTCTCTGTTGGATTAACAAAGTTCTTTGTCTTTATCGGAAGTCCATTACTTGCCTTATTAATTTCTGTTTTCGTTGCGTTTTACTTCCTTGGTGTTCGTCAAGGTATCAATAAAGCGGATCTTAAGAAGTTTACAGAAGAATGCCTTTTACCTGTTGGCTCCATTCTTGCTATAATCGGTGCTGGCGGTGCATTTAAACAAATTCTTATCGATAGTGGAGTAGGAACAACCATCGGTGGGTATGCACAACACTTCTCACTATCACCACTAGTATTAGCGTTTATCATTGCTGGCTTAATCCGTATTGCAACTGGATCTGCAACCGTTGCACTTACAACGGCAGCAGGTATTGTTGCACCAATTGTACAACATATGTCAGGTGTTAACTTAGAACTATTAGTTATTGCAACAGGGGCAGGTTCTTTAATGTTCTCCCATGTTAATGATGCAGGCTTCTGGATGGTAAAAGAATATTTAGGGTTATCTGTTAAAGAAACATTTAAAACTTGGACTGTTTTAGAAACGATTCTTTCCTTTGTCGCATTTGGAGTCACTTTAATCTTAAATATGTTTGTGTAAGAATATAAACATAAAGCACATTGGAATTGACCTTCGAACATTGCAATTTACAAAAGAAACTCCCTCATTATTTTTGGGGGAGTTTCTTTTTTATTTTGATAATGCTAGAACATAAAGCATCTATTAGGGCTAATTGAGTAATTTGTGATGAAAATCCTGCTGGTAGATTTTCTGTTTCTTCTGTACTCGTATAAAGAGCAATATCTACGTTTAAACTAATGGGAGAATTTAGAGAACTAGTGATTCCAATTGTCTTGGCACCGGTTTCATTTATTGTTTTTAAAATAGTTATGGTATCCTGATTTGACCCGGAGTGAGAAATAATGATGGCAACATCATTTTTAGTTAAATTTGAAGCAGAAATGGTTTGAAGATTTGAATCCATACAGGCAGATGCTTTCATTCCGATACTCATAAACTTAAAAGAAGCATTCATTGCTATAATGGAAGAAAGACCAGACCCATAAAATTCAATTCTATTTGCATGTTGAATGAGGTCAATTGCCTTTTTTATAGACTGATTGTCGATTGATCCTAAAGTATTTTGCAAGGAACGAATGTTCAATTTAAAAATTTTTTCAGTTAAGTTTTTTTCAATATCTTCTTCTGTTATTTCCTCCTGGATACTTCGAACAGGGGTTATAACTTCAGATGCAAGGGCAATTTTCATGGCTTGAAAACCTTTAAAACCAATACGTTTTGAAAATCTAAAAACTGTTGCATCCGCTATGTTTAAGTCATCTGCCACTTCATTAATCGTTCTGTGTATGATTGTTTCAGGTTTTTCTAATATATAATCAGCAATTTTCTTTTCCTTTTCGCTAAACTTAGAATAAGAAGAGCGGATGGTTCCTAAGCAATTTTGCGTCATAGTTTGATTTCCCTTCATTATAGCTCTACCAGCAGTATAGCATAATTGGATATTGGAAAAAATTTTTTTCGTGATAACGTTTGCTTAATAAAAAAAATTTCGTATAATTAATTTAGATGAAAAAAATTTTCATCATATGTTTTTGTAGATGTTAAAACATGCTGTATTTGGATGATACGCAGTTTTATAGGAGGATTAACTATGAATTTAAAATATGTAATTGGAGTAGATATTGGTACGACTAGTGCTAAATCAGTTCTGTACTCGAAGGATGGGACGGTTATCTCCAATTATCAAATTGAATATCCTTTATACTCTCCAACACCTGAAACCGCTGAGCAAAATCCTGAGGAAATTTTCCGAGCGGTAATAAATACAATTAGACAAACTATACAAGGAAGTCATGTAAAACCGAAAGACATTCTTTGTGTTTCGTTCAGTTCCGCGATGCATAGTGTGATCGCAGTCGACAAAGAGGGCAAACCTTTAACAGAGTGTATAACATGGGCTGATAATAGAAGCTCTGACTGGGTTGAAAAAATAAAAGCGGAAATGAATGGACATGACCTTTATTTGCGAACTGGGACGCCTATTCATCCAATGGCACCTTTAGCAAAGTTACTTTGGCTTCGAAATGATTATTCTGATCTTTTTTCAAAAAGCTTTAAATTTATTTCAATAAAAGAATATATTTTTTATAAGCTTTTCGGAAGGTATGTAGTGGATTATTCTATTGCCTCTGCTACTGGAATGTTTAATATACATTCCTTAAAATGGGATGAAGAAGCATTGAAGGTCGCGGGTGTTACACCTGATCAATTATCAGAGCCTGTTCCAACCACATATCGTATGACTGGTCTAGATGAAAAGTTCGCAAAGGAAATGAACTTACTAAAAGATACACCATTCATTGTAGGAGCAGGTGATGGTGTTCTATCAAATTTAGGTGTGAATGCAATAGAACCTGGAGTCGTTGCGGTCACAATTGGAACAAGCGGTGCGATACGCGCGGTTACTGATCGACCAATCACAGATCCAAAAGGAAGAATCTTCTGCTATGCATTAACAGAAAATCACTGGGTTATTGGTGGACCTGTAAATAATGGCGGAATGATATTTAGATGGGCAAGAGATCAGCTGGGTGATTCAGAAATTGCCGTTGCCAAACGGTTAGGAAAGGATCCTTATGAGCTTTTGACAGAAATAGCTGACAGGGTAACCCCAGGTGCTGATGGGCTATTATTTCATCCATATTTAGCTGGAGAACGTGCACCTTTATGGAATTCAAATGCACGTGGATCCTTTTTTGGAATTGGAATGCATCATAAAAAAGAACATTTAATTCGTGCAGTGCTTGAAGGTGTTATTTTTAATTTATACACAGTCTTATTGGCACTAAGTGAACTCATTGGTGAACCTAAGAAAATTCATGCCACAGGTGGTTTTGCTAGGTCTGAGTTATGGCGGCAAATGATGTCCGATATTTTTAATCACGAGGTTTATGTACCGGAAAGCTTTGAAAGTTCTTGTCTTGGTGCAGCCATTTTGGGACTTTATAGTCTTGGTGAAGTTGAATCCTTAAATGTTGTATCTGAAATGGTCGGAGCAACATATCATCATACACCGGTAAGTGAAAATGTATCTATTTACGAGGATCTTATTCCAATTTATATTCGACTATCAAGACTTTTTGAAGAAGAGTATGAAAGTATTGCTTCATTCCAAAAGAAATGGGTTTAAAGAAAAGCGTTTGTTCCAAGTGTTTACTACTTGGAACAAACGCTTATTTTTTTCTTCAAAACTAGACAAATCCTCCAAAATAAAGGCGAAATGGTAAGTAATTTGTCTAAAGATTCTGATATTTTTTAAAAGGAAAAATAATTAGATAGGCGAATCTTTTAATCGAAGGAGGGAGATAAAAACTGCGGAAGTACAATCTTTTTATTTTAGGAGGAGGCTATCGAATGAAAAGAAAAGAAAGCAAAAAAGTGAATAAGAACAAAGTGGTGAAAGTGACAACAACCCTTGCAATTTGCACGGGAATCGCGTGGAGTCCTTTAGGGCTTGCACACGCAACGACCGGTTTTACGCAAAAGCCAGTCTCTGTAGCACACGGCCCTATGAATCAACCTCTCAGTAATCTAACACTACCTAAAAATGTTGTAAGCCCCAAATTCATGGACGTGAACACTCATTGGTTACAGCTTGGACCAAGCCCAATTACAGGTGAATACGGAGATAATGGTGCACCACGATCTGATTCTGGTCGTGTGGCGAGTATTGCCATTTCAGAAAATAAAAATCTCAAAACAGTTTATGTTGGTGCGGCAAATGGTGGTGTTTGGTCATCAATTAATGATGGTACAACCTGGACGCCGCTAACCGATGACCAGGCAACCCTTGCAACTGGCAGTGTGGCTGTTGATCCCAACAATACAAGCATTGTTTATGTTGGCACAGGTGAGCAGCACTTTAGTGCAGATTCCCGTTATGGGCGGGGGATTCTAAAGTCCACTGACGGAGGGAAAAGCTGGGCAACCCTTGGTGCAGATGTTTTTGGTGGGTACCACATTGGTAAAGTTGCTGTTGATCCAAACAATTCATTAAATGTTTGGGTGGCCGCAGATAATGGGCTTTATAAATCCACTAATGGGGGACAGACCTGGACTGTAAAGTGGTCAACTCAAGGCAATATATCTAAACCGACTGATGTCTATATTGATAAAAACAATCCAGGCGTTATTTATATGAGTTCTGCGCGTGGTGGTCTTTATAAGAGTACAGATGGTGGATCCAGTTTTAAATTGTTAGGTGAAGGCACTCTTCCAAACTACAATGTAAACCCAAGCATGTATAATGCTTCTCTTGCTGTTGTGGAAGGTGCAGGTGGTCAATCTGATACTGTTTATTCTGCCTACTCTGATGGTTATGGTAACCTTATGGGTATGTTCAAGAGCACTGATAGCGGTGAGACATGGAATCAATTAAACAATGTGCCTCAGTATTTTGATTCAAACTATAGTTATTATGGAGAATACGACCCAAAGTATGCTGGCGGTCAGGGATGGTATGATAACGTCATTGCTGTAGATCCAACGAATCCAGAGCATATTATCGCAGGTGGTATCACGTTAATTGAAACGTACGATGGTGGTACGACTTGGAAGTCACTAGATACATTCTTTAATGCAAACCCAGGTGATATTAATACCCATCCTGACCAGCATACTATTGTTTTTGATTCACAAGGAAATGCTTATGTAGGGAATGATGGTGGGGTCTTTAAGGAATCAACAGATGGGAAATGGCATAATTTAAACTCTAACCTAAATACAGTGACATTCTATCCTGGACTAACTGCTTTTAATGGCGGTAACTTTGTGATGGGTGGCGCTCAAGACAATGGAACAAATCTTTATACGGGTCAAAAATCATGGCTACAAGAAACTGGTGGTGATGGAGGCTATACTTATGTTGATCCACAAAATCCTAATTTTATGCTCGCTGAGTTCCAATACGGAACAATTCTGAAATCTGAGGATGGCGGGCAAAATTGGGATTATGCATATCCAAAATACTTGGATCCAGATTATCTCCAAGATGAAGAATCAGTAAATGATGATGAAGATGGTGCTGCTCCGTTTGTTACTCCATTCACGGCTAGGCCTCTAGATAATGGTAAATATGAGGTTATTGTAGGTGCTGACCGTATATATAAGAGTACGAATAATGGTAACGTGGGCAGTTATAGTGCTATTAGCCCAGTGTTAGGTTCTGCTGTAAATGCAGTTTCCCAATCTAAAACAAATCCTAATGTCATTTATGTTGGAACAGCTAAAGGTGATGTATATGTGACCTATTCAGGTGGTGGTACAGATCCATCTGCATGGCACAAAATCACCCGTTCTGGTACCTTAGATGCTCGTGCATACGTGGCTGGAATTGCTATTAATCCAACAAATGACCACGAAATAACAGTGACTTATAGCAATACAGGGTATTACAGTCCAGAAAGTACAAATCACGTCTTTTATTGTGCAGATACAACAAATCCAAACTGGACCAATGTATCAGCGAACTTACCAGCAACTTACGCACCGTCTGTTACCTACTTAGGTCAAAGCGTGGTGGTCGGTACTGAACAAGGTGTCTTCATGGCAAAACCAGGCAGTGATGATTGGTCCAAACTTGGAAATAATCTTCCAAATGTTCCGGTAACTAGCGTTGTTTATGCAGGCAATGGTAAATTGGTTGCGGGCACTTATGGACGTGGTGCATTTAGTCTCGAACTAGGTCCAGATGCTAAACATCTTGCAGGTCTTAAATAAATTTTTGGTAACGAAATCACCTAAGAAATAACTCATGAACCGTTTAGGAATAAACATTCCTAGGCGGTTTTTTTAACTAAAAAGGATTCATTTTCTGTCATGGGGTATTAATCAAATACAACGAGATGACCACTTTATAGTAATGGTCATCTCGTTATTTCTTGTTAATTGGCCCCCTGCAATTAAGGCTCATGATCAGAATTATTTCTTATGTAAATAGGCTTTTCATGGTTGATTGGATGTATAAAGTGATGGAATAGTAAAATATTTACTAAATAAATATTGTTTTTTACTAAATATAAGATTATTCTGTGTATGAGATCAAAATTGAATAAAGAGAGTGGAAGGAAGATAAAAATGGCAACAATTAAGGATATTGCCGAACGTGCAGGTGTTTCAATTGCCACAGTATCAAGGGTTCTTAATTATGATCCCACCCTTTCTGTTAGTGACGAAACGAAAAGAAAAATTTTTCAGGCAGCTGAAGATTTATCGTATCGGAAAAGGACAGAGCGCCGCCCCACCTATCGAATTGCAGTTATAAACTGGTATACGGAAGAAGAAGAACTAGACGATCTTTATTATATGTCAATCAGGTTAGGTGTGGAGGAGAGGTGCAGTATTCAAAAACTACAGTTTACAAAGACTTCGCTACATCACCTTCACGCAATACAGGGCGAAGAGATTCATGGAGTGATTGCGATAGGTAAGTTTAGTCCAAAGCAAGCGGAGGATATTAGTAAAATAACAGATAAAATTGTTTTTGTTGATTGTTCTCCAAATGAGGATAAGGCTGATTCAGTTGTTAGTAATTTTGAAAAGGCAACAGTTAATGTTATTGATTACTTTTTGAATCAAGGCCATCAAAGAATTGGTTTTATTGGAGGAAAGGAATCCTACAAGGATGATGCCTCGGAAATAACAGATTTGAGAGAGATAACTTTTCAAAGATATTTAATGCAAAAGAAGATTTTTAATGATTCTTATGTGTACATCGGAACCTTTTCCGTAAATGATGGCTATAGGTTAATGAAACAAGCGATTAATGATCATAAAGAAAACCTTCCAACCGCTTTTTTTATAGGGAATGATGCATTGGCAATTGGGTGTTTAAGAGCGCTGCAGGAAGAGAAGATACCTGTACCTGACAGAGTTAGTATTATAGGAGTAAATGATATCAGTGTTTCAAAATATGTTTTTCCCCCATTAAGCACGGTTAAGGTATTTACTGAACTAATGGGTGAAACAGCAGTGGATTTATTATTAGAAAGACTGACAGATCGTCAAATTCCAAAAAAGGTAATTATATCGACACAACTCGAGATTCGTGAAAGCAGCAAATAACATAAACCTTTCTTCTATTTAAAGATAATTAAAAATTTACTAAAATACAGAATATTTTTTACTTAAAAAAGAAATAAGGATTTTGTTTGTACTATTTATTAGTAACATTACAATTATTTGAGGTGAACGTGCAATGGAATTTAAACAATTGGAAAGAAAATTCAATGAAGTTTTTTCAACTATACAAACTAATGAATTTCGTACATTTTTTTCACCAGGAAGAATTAACTTAATTGGTGAACATACAGACTACAATGGTGGACATGTCTTTCCCGGTGCCATTACGTTTGGAACCTACGGATTGTCAAGAAAAAGACAAGATCGCATGATTCGGTTGTTTTCAATGAATTTTGAAGAAAAAGGAATCGTCGAGTTTCCCCTTGATGAATTATCTTATGAAAATGCTCATGGTTGGGCAAATTACCCAAAAGGAATGATCCGTTATATTCAAGAGAAAGGCTGGGAGTTATCTTCTGGACTTGACATTCTTATATATGGAAATATTCCAAATGGTGCTGGTCTTTCCTCCTCTGCATCACTTGAAATATTAATAGGAATTATTGTGAATGAAATGTTTGCCCTGCATATTCATCGTCTGGATTTGGTGAATTTAGGAAAAAAAGTAGAAAATGAGTTTATTGGTGTGAATAGCGGTATCATGGACCAATTTGCAGTTGGAATGGGAAAGGAAAACTGTGGGATTCTACTAGATTGCCAGACACTTAAATACGAATATGCACCATTAGATTTGGATGGATATAAAATCATCATCATAAACACAAATAAAAGAAGAGAACTTTCAGACTCAAAATATAATGAGCGAAGAAGTGAATGTGAAGAAGCACTAAAACGCCTTCAACAGATAAAAAATATATCTTCTTTAGGTGAATTAACAGAGGAAGACTTTGAAGCGGTAAAAGAAGTGATTCATAATGAGGTTTTAACAAAACGAGCAAAGCATGCAGTCTATGAAAATCAAAGAACATTAAAGGCGTTGAAGTCATTAAAAAGTGGGGATTTAAAAAGATTTGGGCAATTGATGAATGCTTCCCATGTTTCATTAAGAGATGATTATGAGGTAACGGGGGTAGAATTAGATACCCTTGTTGAGGCGGCTTGGGAACAAGAGGGGACCATTGGCGCAAGAATGACGGGGGCTGGATTTGGTGGCTGCGCGATCGCCATTGTTGAGGATGAAAATGTGGAAAAATTTATTCGGGAGGTTGGGATAAATTATCAAGAAAAGATTGGTTATGAAGCAACTTTTTATGTAGCTAGTATTGGAGATGGAGCAAAAGAAATAACGAAAGAGTTAAATTAATAAGGGGGCTTCCAAAAATGAGTATATTAGTTCTTGGTGGTGCAGGGTATATTGGTTCCCATGCTGTTTACCAATTAATTGATCAACATGTTGAAGTGATTGTTGTAGATAACCTACAAACAGGCCATAAGGATGCCATCCACCCAATGGCGAAGTTTTATGAGGGGGATATTCGAGATAAAGCTTTTTTAAAAGAAGTGTTTGAAAAAGAACATATTGATGGAGTTATTCATTTCGCAGCCAATTCACTTGTTGGTGAATCGATGATAAATCCAATCAAGTATTTTGATAATAATGTATACGGAACACAAGTTGTTCTAGATGTAATGAAAGAATATAACGTGAACAAAATCGTTTTCTCTTCTACAGCAGCAACCTATGGTGATCAAAAAGTAATGCCAATTACCGAAGAAGCCGCTACGATTCCAACCAATGCATATGGTGAAACAAAACTAGCCATGGAAAAATTAATGAAATGGTGTGATAAGGCTTACGGCATTAAATATGTGGCCTTAAGATATTTCAATGTAGCTGGGGCAAGAGCAACAGGTGAAATTGGCGAAGACCACCACCCTGAAACCCACTTAATTCCTGTTGTTCTACAGGTAGCATTAGGTCAACGTGAACATATTTCTATTTTTGGTGAAGACTATGATACTCAAGATGGAACCTGCATTAGGGATTATATCCATGTCGAGGATTTAATTGACGCACATATTTTAGCTTTACATTACCTTCAAAATGACGGAGAAAGCAATGTGTTTAATCTTGGCAGCAGCCGAGGTTTTTCAGTAAAGGAAATTGTAGAAGCAGTAAGAGAAGTAACTGGACATCCAATTCCTGCTAAAGTGGAAGGAAGACGAGCTGGAGATCCAGGATCCCTGGTTGCTTCTTCAGAAAAGGCAAAACATGTACTTGGTTGGAATCCGAAAAGGACCTCAATACAAGAAATTATTGAACATGCATGGAAATGGCATCTGTCAAACCCAAAAGGGTATACGAATTAAGGAGTAGAGACCATGAATGTTTATTCGGCCATAAAGCAGCTTGTTCAAAGGGCAATTTTATTGAATTTGATTCAACAAGAGGACGAAATCTATGCAGTAAATCAAATTATGTCCCTTATAGGTCTTACAGATATTCGAGAAGAACAAGTGGGTTACGAACTTTCAGAAATTCCAAATATTTTGGATGAATTAGTGTTATATGCCGTTCGGGAGGGAGTTATTGAGGATTTATTTGAGGAAAAAGAAATAGTAAGCAGTAAAATCATGAATGTCTTTTTATCAAAACCTTCTGAGGTTAATAAAGCTTTTTATGAAAGGTATCTTGAGAAACCGGAAAAAGCAACTGAGTATTTTTACAATCTAAGTCGTAACAGTAATTACATTCAAACAAAAAGAATTAGTAAAAATAGTAGTTATAAAACTCTGACCCCGTATGGAGAATTAGATATTACCATTAATTTATCAAAGCCTGAGAAGGATCCGAAGGAAATTGCGAGGGAAAAAGAAAGAAAAAAGGTATCTTCCCAATATCCTGTATGCCTTCTTTGTGCTGAAAATGAAGGATATACTGGTAGAATTGGTCATCCAGCAAGGTCAAACCACCGAATGATTCGGCTTGAGCTTAAAGATGAGCCTTGGTATCTCCAATACTCACCATATATGTATTACAATGAGCATTGTATCGTATTATCTCACTTTCATAGAGATATGGTTATTAATAAAGAAGCTTTTGAAAGACTTTTTGAATTTGTTGAGAAATTCCCACATTATTTTATTGGTTCAAATGCTGACCTGCCGATTGTCGGCGGTTCAATTCTAACACATGACCATTATCAAGGTGGAAACTACGAATTTGCAATGGCAAGAGCAGAAGATGAAAACACCTTTACATTAGATACTTTTCCAAGTATCCATGCTTCGACCATTAAATGGCCAATGTCAGTTATTCGGTTAAGAAGCTTCAATAAGCAGGAACTTATTGAAGCTTGTGATAGAATCCTTGAAAAGTGGATCGGGTATACGGACACAAGTATTGGAATTTTAGCTTATACGGGAGAAATAAGGCATAACACTATTACTCCTATTGTTAGAATCAGAAATAAGGAGTATGAGGTTGATCTTGTTTTACGTAATAACCGGACCAATGAGGAACATCCTCTAGGAATCTTTCACCCTCATCAAGATGTTCATCATATTAAAAAGGAGAATATCGGTTTAATCGAGGTAATGGGGTTGGCAGTATTGCCTGCGCGGCTTAAAGTGGAACTTCGGGAAGTAGAGAAATATCTCCTTGGAGAGCCAAATAAGATTGAACCCTATCATATTCCATGGGGGGAAGAAATAAGAATCTCGTATAATAAGGAAATAACATCTACAAGTGTAGAAGAAATTGTTCGAAATGAAGTTGGGAATACATTTTTAAGAGTTTTGGAAGATGCCGGTGTATTTAAGAGAGATGAACAAGGACAAGCGGCCTTTTGGAAATTCATTTCTTCATTAAATACCTGATAGTTTTGAAAGGAAAGGGGAAGGTGTAATGAGAATATCACAAGAGTATTTTGATGAATTAAAGGGTCAAAAGATTACTGCCTATACGTTAATTAACAATAATGGAATGGAAGTTACGAGCCTAGACTTTGGCTGCATTATTACCAAATTAGTAGTTCCAGACCGAGATGGAGTACTTGAAAATGTAGTTCTTGGTTTTGATACGATAGATGAATATGTTACCCGCTCTCCATATTTCGGTGCAATTGTAGGAAGATTTGCGGGACGCATTAAAAATGCAGAATTTACTCTAAATAATGAAATCTACCAATTGGTCCAAAACGATAACAGTAACCATCTTCATGGAGGGCTAAAGGGTTTTGATAAAGTCATGTGGGAAACGAATGTAGTAGAAAATGAAGATTCTGCTAGCCTAGTATTCTCTTATTTAAGTATGGATGGAGAAGAGGGCTATCCAGGAAATTTACTTATGAAGGTCACATATACTTTAAATAATGATAATGAGCTAATTATTTCTTATAATGGAAAATCAGATCAAGATACCCTTTTAAATATGACAAACCATACTTATTTTAATTTAAGTGGCCATGTAAAAAGAAACATATTCAATCATCAATTGATTTTAAAAAGTAATACATTTTTGGAACTGGATGAAAAGTACATTCCAACTGGTAAGATTTTAGAGGTAAATGGAACTCCATTCGATTTTCAAATTGGGAGGAAGATAGTTGATGGGGTAAACTCTAATCATCCTCAAAATATTCTTGTTGGAAATGGCTATGATCATCCTTTCCTATTAAATGAAAATAATAATAACGAAATCCTGGTAATGGATAGTGAAAGTGGCAGAAAGCTAACAATTGAAACCGACCAGCCTGCAGTAGTGCTTTATACAAGTAATCAATTGCCAGATTCCTTTTCTATCCGAGGGATTCAATCTGAAAAATACTTGGGCCTATGCCTTGAAACACAAGGCCTCCCGGATTCAATCCATCATCCCCACTTTCCTTCTAGCATTTTGAAAAAAGAGGAAGTGTATTGTTCGGTAACAAAGTATAAATTTAGTGTATATTGATAACGGATAAAATGAAAATGGCTAGCTTTGTTTAAAAGCTAGCCATTTTAGTTCTAATCCAAAACAACAATTTTCACGGTTCGCCTGCCCCAATGTAATGCATCAGCATTTGTAGGCATTAATACATCAATTCTGTAACCTACAATGGCACCGCCTGTATCACCAGCTATAGCAATTCCATAGCCGTCAACCCAAACTTTTTTCCCTAAAGGAATGACAGATGGATCAACTGCAATTAACTTCATATTTGGATTGTTTTTAATATTATAGCCTAGTGTTGTTGTAGAGCCACTGCTTTGTGGAGTGTAAGCTGTAGCGGTAACATACATTTCCTGCCCTTTCACAGCTTGGTCTCCTGTGGAAGTTCCTCCTTGGGCCGACCTTAGCCTTGCCGCTTCCTGTTCCTGCTGAATTTTCTCTTGTGCGGCTTTTATTTGTGCTTCAATTCCAGCTTTTTCTTGTTGTGCAAGTGACATTTGCTGATTAATTTGATTAAATTTTTCTTGCAAAGCGGTTAAGGCTGTTTGTCTTTTTTGTAGATTTTGATTTAAGATTATTTCTTGCATTGCAAGTGCTTTTTGTTCATTTGCTAAACTTTGTTGTTGGTTATCAATCACTTTTTTATCTGCTTGAATCTTAGCAAGATCCTGTTGCTGGGCTGTTAATATAGATTCATCAGCATTAAATAAAGATTCAACAGCACTTGCACGTTGAATAAAGTCTTCAAAGTTTTTTGAATCTAGCATGACTTTTATCATTAAACTAAGATTATTATCGTGTTGTAATGCAACAAGTCTTTTTTTCATTACACTCTTGCGTGCAAGCATTTTATTTTCAATGGTAACAATCTCTGCCTTTTTCTTTTCAATCAATTGATTGGTTGCATCCATTTTCTTTTGAGTGTTTGCCATTGTTTGTTGATTCGTTGAAATATATGTATTCAATGAAGTCATTTCTTGCTGAATACTATTAATCTCTGTATTAACCATTTGCTTTTCTGATGCTTGTTGGTTAATCTTTTGCTGGATATTTTGTAATGTGTTTGTATTTGATTGGGCATAGGTAACGATTGAACCTGATATACATAGTATCCATGTAAATAAAATGAGAATTATACGCTTTTTCATAGGCATACACGATCCCCCTTATACACTGCAGTTTACCAGATGAATGTACCAGCAATGTTACAAAAGGATTAAAAGTGTATCTCAATTTTTTTCATTTTAGTAGAAAAGTGTTTAATTACTATGACTTACTATTTAAAAAATGGCTCTGTTATAGCTGAATGTTGTTTGAAAAATAAACGGAAAAATTCCGTTTAAATAGGAAATACCCATATTTCCCTAAAAATAAAGGTGGTTTTTCCGTTTATATTATCCAAATCTTTGGATTTTGTCTTATTTAGAGCAGTTAATCGGAATATCTCCGCTTATATCTGCTTCTTAATCCTCCACTATATACATTAGCCGGAAATTCTCAGCCTATGAATTCTCATACCTACACGAAAATCAATGAATAATATCAGAACCTCAAAAATAGTACGATAGTAAAAACGAAGATAATTACCTATTTTTGGTAGCGTATGTTAAAAATTAAACAAGATATTTCGGGAATGAAAATAAATTCGACCTATGGTAGTATTAACATATTAAATTATCATTGGTTAAAGGTTTCTAATGATACTTAGGAGTTCGGACAACATGCCAATGTGGAAACGAAATTTATGGGTTTTATGGTTCGGAGTTTTTTTTTCAGCAGCAAGTTTTTCTATGGTTATTCCTTTTTTGCCAATATTTCTTTTACAAATTGGTGTACATCAACATACTGAAATGTGGTCGGGCTTATTGTTTAGTGCGGCTTTTTTTTCTGGAGCAATAGCCTCGCCATTTTGGGGAAGGGTAGCGGACAAATACGGAAGAAAACCGATGATCATCCGTGCTGGATTTGCTCTCTTTGTCATTTACACATTAACGGCATTTGTAACAAATCCTTATCAGCTTTTGGGGCTGCGAATTATGCAGGGCTTATTAAGCGGATTTGTTCCTGGAGCAATTGCCTTGATTGGCACGAATACGCCGAGCGAAAAGATAGGATATGCTCTTTCTCTGATTTCATCTGCTTCTGCCTCTGGCAGCATTGTAGGGCCATTACTAGGTGGGGGTATTGCTGAACTTGTAGGAAATCGCTGGGCGTTTGGCAGTGCAGGGATTATCGTTTTCATATCGACATTTCTTATTATTTTTTGGGTAACAGAGGAAAACTTTATTCCAAGTAAGGAACGAGGTTCCATTAAAAATGATGTGAAGGTGGCATGGGCTAACCATTCCTTTATGTTAGTCCTTATTTTAACCATTGTTACATCCTGCTCGGTTATGACAATAGAACCTATTCTTCCTTTATATATAGTAAAATTAGGTGGGACATCGGATAAAGCTTCACTAATAACTGGGATTGTATTCTCATTACCTGGCATTGCAAGTGCATTATTTGCTCCATTTTGGGGCAAATGGGCTGATAAAGTAGGATTTCATAAAATATTGGTGATTGGATTATTAGGCGGAGGTCTTGGAACACTAGCACAAACTTTGTTTGGCCATATTTGGGGATTTTCAATCATACGTTTTGTTTTTGGGGTATTTTTCTGTGCTGTATTCCCAGCACTAAATGGTCTTGTTGTAAAATCCACACAAGAGGTTTTCCGTGGAAGGGCATTTGGGTTAAGCCAAACAGCAAACCAAATTGGCGGAATGGTTGGGCCAATGATTGGTGGCTTTCTAGGAGGAATTTTCCCGGTACAAAGTGTTTTTATCGTAACAGGAATATTACTCTTAGTTGGAATGATAATTGCTTATTGGAATGCAAATGATATGATGGGTGCGTTAAAAAGTAAGGTAATCCACGAAAGTAGAAATATGTAGGAGATTGTCGAAAAAGATTGAAATTCTTTTTATAACCTTTTACTATGAGTATATAAAAAATATGAAAAGGCAAACTTATTGAAAAATAAGGACGCAAAGCTATGAGTCTAAGGTTATAAATAACTATGATTGTCAGGTTGCCAAAAAAGACGCGATTCATAATGGGTTGTTTTCTAATTATGAGATCATTGTCCACCTTTTTTGGGTGGATTTTTTAATTCACACGGTTTTCAACGAATGAATTCTGAAATTGAAATGGAATCTTGAAACACAGAGTTCATTTTGAAGGGGAGAATAAAAAGAATGCAGTTTATTGATATTTCTCAATACAATCATGAGACAATGCAACTAGCTAGACCCGTATATGACCGAATGAGAAGAATATTATTAGCGGCAGGGAGAAAAATACACCCAAAATTAATTAATCGAATCCAAGAAATGGGTATTTCTACTCTTATTGTTGAGGATGCTGAATCAATTGGAATCACCCTAGATGAAATGGTAGATATGCCAACCTGGATGGATACAATTGAGGTTGTGCAAAACGCATTCAAAGCAATTGAAAAAAACCAATCGCTGAATATTTTGGAGCTTCAAAATGCTGTTATTAAGGTTATTCAAGAGGTATTAAATCGAAAAACAATTTTTCTTATACCATCTTCCTCAGTAACAGATGAGCTAAAACCATATGCCCATGCAGTGAATGTTGCATTATTATCTGTTCAAACCGCTAAAAAACTTAGCTATAAAAATTCACAGCTGCGAGATTTAGCCTTAGGTGCACTTTTACATGATATAGGAAAAGTTAAAGCAAAAGAACCACTTGAGCATCCACAAAAAGGCTTTGAAATTTTGAAGAAGCATCGAGAAATAAGTTTATTATCTTCACATATTGCCTATCAACACCATGAATTATTAAATGGAAAAGGCTTCCCAAGGGGACTAAAGGGGAATGAACTTCTTGAATTTCCGCAAATTTGTGCGATTTCTGATCTATATGAGAAATTGATTTCAAGCGGTGAGGTACTACCACATGAGGCCTTAGAAATTGTTATGACAAAGCATGAAATTGAATATAAGGGAAAGATTGTTGAAGCATTTGTAAACAGTGTACCTTCCTATATTCCTGGAACTAAGGTATTGCTAAGTACCAACCAAAAAGGAATTATTTCAAGTATTAAAAATTATCTTCATCGTCCTGTTGTTCGTTTATTTGAAAATAATGTTGAAATTGATTTAGCAGAAAATCCATCCATTATTATAAAAGAAATTTTAAGATGAGATATCTGTTCTTTTTTTGTGGGCAAGATCCTTTTGTTGAGGCTTGTCCTTTTTTGTGCAAAAATTCTTCTTATCTTATTATATTTTTACATTTGCAACAATATTTTACTTTTTTCACTTAAATATGATAAAAAATTATGTTATTCTGTTAGCAGTGTGGAACTCCTTGAAACTTCTGCGTGTAATGCACATCTTTCAAATTCATTTTCAAAACCAATTTTTTAAAATTTTATAATATTTTCCTTTTTTTTCTTCAAATCTACTAATCCATTAAAAAGTTAGAATAATTTATCACTGCATAAGGAGTGAGCTAAGATTGTCTGTCCCTCTGGCAAATCGAAATGAAAAAGTTCCATTAAAAGTTTGGACACTCATCATAGTTATTTATCTTATTCCTCCTTTATTTGAGGTAATTGAAAGAGGAACCCAAGATATAGATGATATTCTTTGGTTCTTATATTTAATACCCACTTCCATTTTATCTTTTGTAAAGGGAATTAAGAGTGGGTGGATAGGAAATGGAATAGGAATCTTTATATTTCTAACGAGTGAATGGCTTAAGCCAAATCATGTGGAAAATCATGAAATTGTTGCATTAATTGAAATTATCATAATTAACGTACTTATTACTATATTAATAGGAATTCTTCTTCGAAAAAATAGGAACAAGCAAGAAATGATAGAAGAAAGTGAAGCTCGTTACAAATCTCTAATAGAAATATCCCCGGATTTAATTGCCGTTCATTCTGATGACATCCTCCTTTATTTGAATAAAACAGGAATGGATCTTTTAGGAATCTCGGAATTTAAAAACGATATTAAACTAAGAAGTTTTTTAATCGGGCATTTCAATTCTGGCTATAATGGTGAAGAAATTGGTGGAGGAAAGCCAGTACAAATACAGATTCAGTCCCGTAGCGGGCAGAAGTATGAGATGGAGTATATATCCAGCCCTATCCTTTTTAATGGAAAAGATGCAAGGCTAGTTATTGCTCGGAATATAACAGAACGAAAGCAAATGGAACAAGCATTAAAAGAATCAGAAGAAAGATATAAAAATTTAATAGAAAAAGCACTAGTGGGAGTTTTTTTAATTCAACATGGGAAATTGGTTTATGTGAATCAATGGATTACGAAAATATTTGGATTAGTGGAAGATGATTTATTAGGAACAAAATTCTTTGAATACATCCATGATATGGATAGGGACCGTATTATCAGTAACTTTCAAAAGTTAATCAATGGTCAAAGTGGGACTTTAATCGATGAAATTCAAATTACCGGTAAAAACGGAACTGAAAGAAATGTTGAATTACAGGCTGCCATTTCAACCATGAATGGTTCATCTGCTATTCTTGGAATGGCAATAGATGTAACGGAAAAAAAGAAGGCAAAAGCTGATCTGGAGTACATTGCCTATCACGATCCATTGTTAGGGCTATTAAATATGAATTATTTAAATCATTACTTAACAAAGGAGTATAATGCACTAAAAACTCATGGAATACCTGTTAGTTTGCTATTTTTCAATTTAGACCGTTTTAAATTAATTAATGACTCTTATGGACATCATATAGGTGATAAGCTACTAAAAAATGTTTCAAACAGATTATTAAATTCAACAAAATATATAGGTAAGGTGATCCAAGCAGGCGGAGATGAGTTTATTCTTTACTTGAAGAATATGGACCAAAAACAGGCAGAAGTATTTGCTGAATCCTTATTAAAAACCTTTTCGGAACCTTTTTATATAGAAGATCTGGAAATTCGAATAGCGGCGAGCATTGGTATAACGAATATCGAAAAAGAAGACACTTTGGAGGATAGTATTCAAAAAGCTAGTGCAGCCTTGCATTTTGCAAAGGAATTCGGGAGAAACCAATATCAGGTTTATTCAACAGAATTTAAAAAGATAGCTGATAGGAGGCTTCAACTAGAACAGGGACTTCGAAAAGCCCTAGAACAAGAAGAGCTTGAATTATATTATCAGCCTAAAATTGATCTGATCCATTACAAGGTAACAGGTATGGAAGCTTTGATTAGATGGAAAAATTCAACACTTGGTATGGTATCTCCTGCAGAATTTATCCCAATTGCCGAGGAAACGGGGATGATAGTTCCAATCGGAAAATGGATACTTGAAACAGCATGTAGACACAATAGCGAGTTGATAAGGGATGGTTACCAACCCAAATTAGTATGTGTAAATATCTCTAGTAAACAGTTTTTACAAAATGATTTTGTAGGTATGATTGAAACTATTTTGAAAGAATACGGATTGCCGCCTGAATATCTAAACCTTGAAATAACAGAAGGTATCGCAATTTATAATGTTCAAAATGCCATTATGAAAATGAATGAATTGAAACAATTAGGGGTTAGTATTTCATTAGATGATTTTGGAACCGGTTACTCTTCTTTAAGTTATATTAAATCTTTACCAATTGATTTTCTAAAAATAGATCGTGCGTTTATAAACAGTATGTTTGAGAATAAGGAGGATGTAGCAATAATTGATTCGATTATTTCACTAGCACATTCCTTGAATCTCAAGGTAGTGGCAGAAGGCGTAGAAGATGAACAACAGCTTAGGGTGTTGGAGGAAATGAACTGTGATGAAATTCAAGGATATTACTTTGCCAAACCAATGCCATCAGCTAAATTCAAACAATTTTTAGAAGAGAATAAAGAAAAAGCTTCAAGTGTATCTAATGAATAAAGGTTGATCCCGGTGGACACAAACCGGGGTTTTTATTATAATAAAAATTTTAGTAACCACTCCTCTTGTATTTATTTTTAACATTTAATTGAACTTTTAAGAAAGAATTGCTATCTTTTTACTTTGAGGCTGTTTTCAAAGACGTAATCTTTTAATAATACAATTTAATTTATAACTAATGTTGAAAAACAACAACAAGGATTTGAAGAATAATGACACAAATTCCAGTTAAAAAAAGGGAAAAAAATCTCTTCGTGTTTGCACTATTAATTATTACCTTTTGGGTCTTACCTTATTTTGTCCTTGGACAAGCAGCACATATGAGGATTTTGGATAACTTAGATTCGAACGTTGCATGGTATAAAGTATTAATGAACAGTGGGCAGTTATTTGGTTCGATTCATGCCAATATTCCACAAATTATTAATGGTCACTTATCGAGAAATGCTTACTATTCAGAATACTATGGGATGATTGAATTATATCGCTTCCTTCCATCTGAAATTGCCTATGGACTGAACCAAGCCATTTCACGTTTTCTTGCCTTTTTGGGGATGTACTTATTATTAAAAAAGTATGTAATCAAAGATGAAAATCAAGGAATGATCCGAATTGGGGCAGCGTTGATCTTTGCGTTAACGCCGTTTTGGGCAAATGGAATGTTAAGTACATTAGGAATGCCATTTGCATTATGGGCTTTTTTAAACATTAGAAACCATGAGCAAACGAAGGCAAGCATCTTAACTTTAACCTTACTTCCTTTTTATTCTACATTTATGTTAGGCTTTTTCTTTTTCTTAAGTGCAATGGGAATATTTTGGCTTGTAGATGTTATCAGGACAAAAAAGACTCAGTTCAGATTGTTCTTCTCGATTGCCTACATGACACTTATTTATATATTCATTGAATACCGGGATTTTATCTCTCTTATTCTTCCAAGTGAGAAAACAAATCGATCCGAGTTTTCTGAATCAAAAAATACTTTAATGCAAACGATCCGATTAATTTTTAAAAATTATGTTGTTGGACATTATCAGGATCAAACCCTTTATGAGTACATTATTCTTCCAACGTCCCTAATCGCTCTTGTCATTGTAATCCTTCAAAAGAGGTGGAAACAAGAAAGATTATTGATTGGATTACACCTGGCAAACTTTTTATTATCAGTTTGGTATGCCTTTTGGTGGTATAAAGGCTGGGTACCCTTAAAACAAAAGCTAAATGTTTTAAATACCTTTAATTTTTCAAGATATCATTATTTGAAGCCCATGATTATTTATGTCCTTTTTGCAGTTTCCCTGCAAATATTGTGGAGATTAAATAAGCGCTGGAAGTGGGCAGTTATTATTTTGGTAATTTTACAAATAGGCGTATTAATACCTTCTAATGAACAAATTTATTATCGTCATTCACCTTCATTTGGCCAATTTTACGCGGTAAAAGAATTTAATGATATTAAAAAGTTTATTGGAAAGCCCGTTCAAGACTATAGGGTAGTCAGCATAGGACTTCACCCGGCTATAGCCCAGTACAATGGCATGTACACGTTGGATACTTATAACAACTTCTATCCATTATCCTATAAGCATCAATTCCGAAAAATTATTGCTCCGGAATTAGCAAAGAGTAAATCACTCAAAAGCTATTTTGATGAATGGGGTGGCCGATGTTATATGTTTGTAAGTGGATTAGGAATTAACAAAATGTATTCTAAACATACCAAAAAAGTGATTAACCACTTAGATTTGAACACACAGGTTTTAAAACAAATGGGAGGAAACTATATTCTTTCTGCTATTCCTATTCTCAATGCAAAAGAAAATCATCTTGAATTGCAAAAGGTATTTGATTCTAAGGAAGCGTATTGGAGGATTTATCTTTATAAGGTGATGTGACCAAAGGAAGGACCCAAGGAAAGGGTCCTTTTTATCCATCAAATAAAAAATGTCTAGTTAGAAAGTTCACTCAATGAGGTTCCTCATTTATAAATTTATATCTGAATCTGTCTACTTAATTTTTCTAATTCCTCTTCAATCTGTTTTATGTCTATTCTTTCAAACAATGGTTTAACCTTTACTATCTGGCTTGGCAAGTAATCAACGAAATCCCAGTTGCTTTCCTTTCTGTTAAACATTTCATTTACTTCCTTACTTGAAAACGGTAGAAAAGGGGCTAGAAGCTGAGCCAAATTTATAATAATGACTGTGCAATTGAAAATAGTATGGTCACACCTTGATTTGTTTTCAGCAAATTGCTTCCAAGGCTTTTGTTCATCAAAATATTTATTTGTAAATCTAACAAGTTCAAAAATCTCCTCTAATCCTCGTTTGAATTGGCTTGTTTCAATCAGTTGACCAACTTTCTCATAGGAGGTTTTTATTTTTGCATGAATTTCAGAATCAAGCGTGCTGTACGGAATTTGGTTGTCATAGTATTTTGTGATAAATTTTAATGTTCTATTTACTAGATTTCCATACCCGCCGAGTAATTCAGCATTATGACTAAGAATAAATTCTCTCCATGAAAAATCAGTATCACGATTTTCAGGGGCATTGATCGTTAAAAAATAACGTATGGAATCGGGATGATAGCATTCTAAAATATCTGGCACCCAAACAGCCCAGTTCCTACTTGTGGAAATTTTTTTCTTTTCAAGTGTTAAATACTCATTGGAAACAATATGGTCTGGTAATGCATGAGAATGAATGCCTAATATGATAGCTGGCCAAATAATCGTATGAAAGGGGATGTTGTCTTTCCCATGTACATAATACGAAATGGATTCTTTCGTCCAAAACCTTGAGTCATCATGACCTGTTTCCAATGCCCACTTTTTACTTGCCGAATAATAACCAGATACTGCTTCTATCCAAACGTATATTTTTTTTTCTTCATATCCTTTTACAGGTACACTTATTCCTACAGGTAAGTCTCTGGAAACGGCTCGGTCAATTAATCCTTCATTTATATATCTCTCCGTTAACTTTATAGCATTTTCCCGCCAGCTTTGTTTCTTTTTAGCATCGTTTACCAAACTTCTCAACTGTGCTTCATATTTCTGTAGTGAAAAGTAGAAGTGTTCTGTTCTTTTTACAGTAGGCTTGCTTCCACATAACTTACATTTCTTTTCTAATAAATCAAGGGGATCTAAAATTTTTGAACAATAATCGCATTGGTCTCCACGGGCCTGCTGCCCACAATTTGGACATATTCCTTCTACATAGCGGTCTGGGAGGAATTGAGTACATGTTTCACAATAGGTTTGCTCCATTTCTTTTTTGTAAATATCCCCATTGTTCATAAGATCATGAAAAATTTCCTGTACGGTTACATGGTGATGTTCCGTATCTGTGCGTGTATAACAATCAAATGAAAATCCTAACCTTTTGAAATTGTCGCTAAATTCTTGATGATAACGGTCAGCAATTTCCTTTGGCGAAACTCCTTCCTGTTTGGCTCTAATGGTAATGGGTGTTCCATTACAATCACTTCCAGAAACGTATAAAACGTTCTCTCTTTTAGCCCTAAAATAACGAGCTAGTATATCACCTGGCAATAAACTTGCGATATGGCCAAGATGCAGCGAACCATTTGCATATGGCCATGCTCCTCCAATAAAAATATTCATTCTTTTTCCTCCTTCATATAAAAACAAAAAACCCCGTCTTTATCTATAAATAGATAAGGACGGGGTTTATATATCCACGTGGTACCACCTTAATTCTCCAATTGTTCACACAATCAGACTCTGCAAGTACGGAGCATTTTTAAACTCTTATACTGTGGTTTTGATAACGAGTACCAACTCTCGTCGTATCCTACTAAACATTGATATGGTGTTCAGTACGAAGCTCACAGGCCATTTTTCAAATGAGTCACTTTGCTTCTTTTCAGCTACCGAAGCTCTCTTGTGAAAGGATCGTCATTTTACTTTTCCTCTTCATTGCTTGTTATTTATTAAATTGGAATTATTATATAGGAAACGAATAAGAAATACAATTCATTTTTACAAAATTTCACATTCGTTAACCTTTTATTAGTTAAATAGAATTCGCATTTGATTCCTTGATTAAGATATAATAAGTTGAAAAAAGCTTAAGGCAAAGAAATATATTCACGAAATACTATTTCCCTCAAAGAAGGAGTTAAGCACATGGATATAAAATTAAATCCAAAAATGATTAAAGATATGTGCGGTACGGTCTCCTTCAAAAGAGGAGATTCTTTCTTTCGCGCAAAAAAAGTAAAACTTGAACAAATTAGCCCAGACTATTGCAATGCAACCGTGATTGGAGCAGAGGATTTTCATGTCACCATTGAAAAGAGTATCAATGGGGATTTAATAACAAAATGTAGCTGTCCAAGGCTAGCATCTTTTGACAGGGATTGTCAGCATATTGCAGCTGTTTTATTAAGTATTTATGAACAACAGCGCCAAGGAATACTCCCCGTGGTTGAAAGGTCTGCTAACCAGGAGTTGGCAAATGGTTTGCTTACACTATTTAAAGATCAGCCAACCCGAACAAGTGGACATCAGCTCCATTTTGAAAATAGGGAAACGTTGCTAGTGGAGTTTATATGTAAAACAGTTACTCATTTAGATCAGCATCTTATCGGGGTGAAAATAAAGGTAAACTCTATCGGAATTCAAAATATCCGCTTATTTTTGGAGCAAGTCAGAAAAGGGAGTCCATCCCAGATTTCCCCTTCATATACGTTTGATCAACGTATTCACTGTTTTCAAAAGGAATCAAATGAAGTGATCCGGCAGCTAATTCATGTGGCCAATGATGAAAAGGTGTATATGGATTCCTTAGTAGAACCACTTAGCAACCAAATGCTCATCATACCGCCCACCTATTGGGAAAGACTTCTGCCTATACTCCTTAACGCACCATTAGTGAAATTGGAGCATGAAGAGCAAACATTTAATGAACTAAACGTTTCAAATGAAATATTGCCTTTACAGTTTGATTTTACAGAAAGTGATGAGATGAAGTACCAACTAAAGATAAACCACTTGAATCAAGTTATGGTGTTCAATTCTTATCAATTTGCTTTGTATAAAGGGAAATTCTATCGGGTAGAAAACGAAGACTGTAAACGACTTTCCGAATTAAAGCAAATGATGAATAATATAGATACAAATGAAATCCCTATTTCAAAGGAACAAATCGGTTTCTTTCTGGAAAAAGTAGCACCAGGTTTAAAAAAACTTGGAGATGTTACAATTTCAAAAGCTATTACAGATCGTTTTATGAAAACACCATTGGTTGCAAAGCTCTACTTAGATCGAGTGAAAAATCGTCTATTGGCTGGGCTCGAGTTTCATTATGAAAATATGATGATCAATCCATTTGAAAATAGACAACTATCTCCAAGCGCTATTGTGATAAGAGATGTGGAAAAGGAAGATGAAATTCTAAAGCTGATGGAGGAAAGCTCCTTTGCGAAGACAGATGGAGGCTATTTTTTGCATAATGAGGAGTTGGAATATGAGTTTTTATATCATGTCGTTCCGAAGCTTCAAAAGCTTGTTCAAATATATGCAACAACAGCCGTTCGAAATCGAATATTTAGAGAAAATGTTCGTCCGCAGATAAGAGTGAAGGTGAAAAAGGAGCGGATGAATTGGCTTGAATTCAAATTTGAAATTGGACTTCCTGAAAAGCAAATATGGGAGGTTTTACAGGCATTAGAGGAAAAAAGGAAGTATTATCGCTTGAAAAATGGATCCTTGCTATCGTTGGAGACAAGAGAATTTGAAGAAATTCAGCGTTTCCTAAAGTCCCCACAGATACAATATAAGGAAATGGCAAATGGCTTGGATTTGCCAATAGAACAGTGTTTACAGCTGCTTGATATTGTGGAAGTGAGCGATGTATTCAAACTAGAAAAATCTTTTAAGGAGTTTCTGGATTATATTCAAAACCCTGGACACTTGGATTTTGAAGTGCCAAAAAGCTTAGATCCTATTCTAAGGGATTATCAAAAGCAAGGATATAAATGGATGAAAACACTTGCTTACTATGGATTTGGCGGAATTTTAGCAGATGAAATGGGGCTTGGAAAAACCATTCAAAGTATTGCATTTATTTTATCTGTACTTCCTGATATCCGTAAAAATAAACTCCCAGGCCTAATTATTTGCCCATCCTCTTTGACCTATAATTGGCTCAGTGAAATCATGAAGTTTGCACCAAATATTCAGGCTGTCGTGATGGATGGTACTCAACCTGAACGCTCTACATTACAGAAGGAAATAACAGATGTGGATGTCATCATCACCTCATACCCGTTATTACGCAGGGATATCAAATGGTTTGAAAGACAATCCTTCTATACCGTATTTTTTGATGAAGCCCAATCCTTTAAAAATCCTTTAACCCAAACAGCTAGAGCAGTTAAGAAAATTCATGCCAATCATCGTTTTGCTCTAACAGGTACACCGGTGGAAAATTCACTTGAGGAGCTATGGTCCATTTTTCATGTTATTTTTCCTGAACTTTTCCTTGGTTTAAAGGAATATAGTATGCTGTCAAATAAAAAAATTGCCAGAAGAATTCAGCCATTTTTACTTAGAAGACTAAAGGAGGATGTCCTTTCAGAGCTTCCTGAAAAATTGGAAATGATGGAGTCAGTGGAATTACTTCCTGAACAAAAGAAACTATATGCTGCCTATTTGGCAAAGCTTAGGCACACTACGTTGAAGCATTTAGACAAGGATACAATCCGGAAAAATCGAATTAAAATACTAGCAGGTTTAACGAGGCTACGTCAAATTTGTTGCCACCCAGGCTTATTTGTAGATGGATATAAAGGAAGCTCAGCTAAATTTGAACAATTATTACAAATCATTGAGGAGTCAAAGCTTTCTGGAAGGAGGGTCTTAATCTTCTCACAGTTTACGAAAATGCTTGAGCTTATCGGAAGGGCGTTAAGGGAAAAAGGAATGGCATTCTTTTATTTAGATGGACAAACTCCATCAGAAGATAGAGTAGAAATTTGCAATCGCTATAATGCAGGAGAACGAGATTTGTTCCTTATCTCTTTAAAGGCAGGTGGCACGGGTCTGAACCTAATGAGTGCAGATACCGTTATTTTATATGATACTTGGTGGAATCCGGCAGTAGAGGAGCAAGCAGCAGATCGTGCCCATCGAATCGGACAGAAAAATGTTGTTCAGGTTATCAAGCTTATTGCCTGGGGAACAATTGAAGAAAAAATGAATGAACTCCAAGAAAAAAAGAGACATTTAATAGAAGAAGTCATTGATTCAGATGAAAAAGTCGTCACTGCTTTGACTGAAGAAGATATTAGAGAGATATTGATGATGTAATAAAAAATTAATCAAATAAATAATGCGATATCCGATAGGGGTATCGCATTGTTTATATTATACGATAGTTTTAATTTTCTAAATAAATGTAAATTTTCCTTGTAACACATGTTTTGTCATGGAATAATAGATGTAAAATTACACTATTATGGTAAAAAGAGGTAAGGAAAATGAAGAAAATGATACCTTCTATTTTGTCTCTTGTCTTCTCAATAATTGCATTGATCTTTAGTTTAATGTTTCAATCTATGGCATATTGGGGCCCAGGGAAAACACTTTCAATGAAGTGTTACTGGATTGGAGTGATAGTATCATACTTTTTCTCGATAATGACGGTCTTCATTATGTTTATAAAGCTTAAACAAATAGAATTAACCCAAATAGATTTGGTTTTACGCCTTTTTAGCTCATCAATTATGCTAATTTCGTTATTTTTGACAACCTTTATTATCATTGCTTGGGAGTCAGGATTTTAAATCCTCGGTTTCAATTGAAAGGAATGAACTCCATAAATGAAAATTAACCAAAGCCAGCTTGTTCAAGATTATATGGATTGCCTTAATCTCAAGGTCTGTCAAAACAAAGAACAATTTTGGGAGCAGTTAGAAAAGAATCATGATGAAGAGGTACTGGAACAATTGGATGATGCTTTCATTGCACATAATGAAGGTAGTGAGGATGACCTATATGATGTGAAAAACCAAAACCTTATGCTAAGTTTGGATGTTTCAAACTTTTCAGCTGATTTATACCAAAAATATTTAGATTGGTTCATTACCCAACCAATACATTCACCAAAAAAAATATTAGACCTTGGCTGTGATAATGGGATTGCCACCTGTTTCTACGCACTGCTTTTTCCTGATTCTGAAGTAATAGGAATGGATATTAATGAAAATGGACTTAACTGTGCGAAGGAACTGGCCAAACAATTAAAGCTCTCAAATATTTCTTTTCTTAACATAGATTACAGAAACATTCAGAAACATTTCATGAAAGGAACATTTGATTTAATTATTTCTTTAAGGTCTTACCATGAAATGATTGGAGAGTTTCAAGAAAAACCCCATCATAGTGATTATTTATTAAGTCATATTCAGTTGCTTTTAAAAAATGAAACAAGTAAATTTATTACCTGTGAAAGACTATCTGGAGTAAAATCCATTTCAACATGGGTACGTTTATTGGAAAATGCAGGTCTATATGTTCAGTTTGCTGAATCAAATCTTATTGAATTCCATGAAATTGGACAGGAACAAGAAATACCTGTCTTTGTTGCAACCAAACGAAAGGTTGAAATTAATATTCTTGAAAATGTGAAAAATCTACTGTCTTAATTGAAGGCAGCTTACAGTACTAAGTTGCCTTTGGGCTGTTCATTTGATTTGTTCTTTTATTTATTCTCCAAATTAAATATTCAGTTTGTATTTGTGAGAAAATGATACCGCCGATCATATTAGCGAGCCATATTCTTCGACTGCTTTTTTCCATTATTTTCACACCTAATTTTATGACGATGATGCTTGATACTATTGTGATAAAAGGAGATAAGAAGGTATTATTTACTTTCATCCGATCACATCCATTTTTTAAGCTGATTTTTTATATTTTTTTTTACGGGAATTTTAAAAGTAATAGTAAGATACAGTGTTGATAAAATGGAAAGAATCATTGTTAGAAGAGGCTTTATGGTTAATAGGAAACAGTTCACGTACATTTTAAAATAAATGAGCATAGACCACCCTAAATGCCAGCCATTATTGAATTTAATCGCTTTATTTTTTAAAAATATCCATTCGGTAATGGTTGAAAGACAAATCCATCGAATAATATACTGGATTTTCTTTGATAAATCATACCTTGGAAATTTGGATAAATATAAAAGAATAATAAGTGGGTTAATGACAAAAGTATGCAATATCCTGGCAGCATTTAAACTTAAGACAGGTGATTTAAATTCCCATAATGTTTTTTTATAGGAAAAAAAATAATAAAGCCAATTAAAAAAAAGAACATATAAAATACTTGGGTAACACTTCGGGAGACAACGCCAAGTTTTGTTTTTTGCATTTAGGATTAAAAGACAGGTTGTTAATAGTAGGTGCAATGGCTATCGCTCCTTTCAATAGTGTCTTTTATATCCTTTGCAGTCAGTATAAAAGTATGTAAATTTCTTCTTTTAGTAAAAAATGTTAAGACGTTACAATTGACAATTTAAACTGTATATATTAAATTTACAGTAGATGCTTTTGGAAGGAATGGATTGGATATGAACAGTGATTTTGTCATCGCTTCGCATAGTTTAGTTTTATTAGCTAATTTGCCGGGTCATATGGCTAATAGTGAAATGATTGCAGAAAATGTTTGCACAAATCCAGCAAGAGTTCGAAAGATAATGAGCACCCTCCGGAAAAATGGATTGGTTAAAACGAAGGAAGGCATTGGCGGAGGATACATTTTGAATTGTGATCCCGAAAAAACAACATTGTCACAAATTTACAAAGCAAGTTCATACGGTTCACTTAAACCCCATTGGTGTACAGGTGACCCTGAAAAGTCATGTGTGATTTCTTCCAACACTCAAGTGATAATGGATCAAATTTTTAATGAGTCAGAATTGCACCTTCAATCATTTTTTAATCAAATTACGATTAGCAATGTTTTGGAAAGGATTAAAAATCTCGAATAAAACATACAAAAGTCAAATGTGAATTTTAATGAAACTGTATATTTTTTTATAACATTTAAAAATTAAGGGAGTGTGTTCAAAAATGGTAAACCTCTATACCACACCTAGTTGTACTTCCTGTAGAAAAGCAAAAGCCTGGCTTGAAGAAAATAATATTGATTTCATTGAAAGACACATAATATCTGACCCTCTTACAGAAAATGAGATTAAATCAATTCTTCTCATGACAGAAGAAGGAACAGATGAAATCATTTCAACCAATTCAAAAGCATATCAAGAATTAAAAGTAAATATTGAATCTCTATCACTTCATGAGTTATATAAAATCATTATAAATAATCCCAAAATATTACGTCGTCCGATTATTCATGATGAAAAAAGATTACTGGTTGGATTTAATGAAGAAGAAATTCGCAGTTTTTTACCTCGTAAGGTTCGCGTATATCAAAGCATGGAATTACTAAAGGTGGCAAATTAACTTGGTTTTTCCTTGGTTGTAGAAAGGAGACTCAAAGGTATGATTGAAGTAATTGTTACTGTTAAATATAAAGATAAAAATTATCAAACAAATGTCATTATCAATAAAGAAATGAGTGACGAAAAAATTAAGTATTTAGCTGAAAAACAAATCAAAAAACAGTGGGGGATTTAAAAACACCCTGCTATTTTTTTCAGGTGATTAAATTAATTGTATAAAGATAATTAGAAAACATTATTGTAAGAAAATTCAAAATAACAAAATAAATAGTTAATTTATTTTTAAAACTTTCATATCAAAATGAGATTGATTTAATCTAAATTATATATTGGTAATATGAATATTTATAAGTAAAATAGAAAATATGATACGAATAGGGGATGGTTGATGAAAAAAGAATGATTATTGAAATAACAATAATTATAAAAATACGTTATTGTGCATAAAATAATAATTTCCTCAATGGATATATGGGATAATTTTTAGTTGAAAAATGAACTTATATAAATAAAATAATATATTTAAGTGATGATAAAACTATATTCAAATAATTACAACTATTCTAAACTTGTATATTTATGCTACATTAAATATAAATTAAATACGAAAATAATATTGAGGAGTGTTCATATGAAGAAATTTGGTTTACTTAGTATGGTATTAATGCTTATTCTCATAATTTCTGCTTGTAGTTCAAGCAATTCAGCAAGTGATAAGAGTAAAAATGATAAGGTATATAATGTTGGCGTAGATACAACATATCCTCCATTTGAGTTTCAAGAGGGAAGTGTTTATAAAGGTATTGATATTGATTTAATTAATGCAATTGCCAAAAAAGAAGGTTTTAAAATTAAACTTTCTCCAATGGATTTTGGTGGTATTATTCCAGCAATGCAAGCTAACCAGCTTGACGTTGCGATTGCAGGTATGAGTATTACAGATGAAAGAAAGAAGATCGTTGATTTCTCTGATCCATATTTTAATGCTGGATTAACAGTTGTTGTTAAAGACAATAATACAACCATTAAAACAGTGGATGATTTAAAGGGTAAAACGGTTGCTGTTAAAAAAGGTACAACTGGTGCGAAATATGCGGAAGATAATTCAACAAAATTAGGAATTAAGGTTGTACAATTTAATGATAGCCCTGCAATGTTCCAGGAAGTAGCTAACGGAAATGCTGATGCTTTAATTGAAGATTACCCTGTAATTTCTTATGCGATCGCTAAAAAGGATCTTGGTTTAAAAATTGTTGGTGATCGTTTGAATGGAGACCAATACGGAATTGCAGTATTAAAAGGACAAAACACAGATCTTTTGAAAAAAATCGACAAGGGCCTTGTTGATCTTAAAAAAGATGGAACATACGATAAAATTGTAAATTCTTACATTGGTAAAAAGTAACGCTGATTTAAAGTGATTGAAAATGTATACTTGTATAGTATAAAAACATACGAAAAACTTGGCGATTGGCCAAGTTTTTCTAATGGAAGGGGATGAATTGGATGGATGTAATTAGTACTTCATTACCTATTTTATTACAAGGCCTTAAGGTAACACTTTATATATTTGTCATTGCAATTACATTAGGATTTTTACTTGGTCTAGTGGTTGCTTTATTAAAGCTCGCGCCTTTTAAAATTTTAAACTGGATTGCAAAAATTTATGTGGATGCAATTCGTGGCACACCTTTTATCGTTCAGTTATTTTTCATTTATTTTGGAATAAATTCATTCCACATTATTTCATTAAATAATACAACTGCTGGAATTGTGACAGTCGCTATTAATGCGGGTGCTTATTTTACTGAAATTATCAGGGCTGGTATTCAGTCTATTGATAAGGGACAAACTGAGGCTGCAAGGTCACTAGGTTTGACTGGCTCACAAACAATGCGGTATGTTATTTTGCCACAAGCATTTAGAAGAATGCTTCCTACTATCACGAATCAATCCATTATTAGTTTAAAGGATACTTCTCTATTATCTGTCATAGGAATAGCAGACTTAACACAGCAGGGGCAAATCCAAGCTTCTGCAACATTTGAGGTTTTTAAAATTTGGCTTATTGTTGGTGTTATTTACTTTATTATTATTTATTTGCTGTCTATTCTTGCTAACTTTGTAGAGAGGAGGTTTGAGCTTCGATGAGCATCATTACCGTAAAAAACTTAAGAAAGTCTTTTGGCAAAGTAGAAGTATTAAAGGATATTAATGCAGAAATAAAGGAAAAAGAAGTAGTATGTATTATTGGCCCATCGGGTTCAGGAAAGAGTACATTTCTTCGTTGCTTAAACCGACTAGAGGATATTTCAGGCGGTCATGTGGTTGTTGATGGACATGATATTACCGACAAAAATATCAACATTAATAAAGTTCGACAAGAGGTTGGAATGGTTTTTCAATCCTTTAATCTATTTCCACATAAAACTGTTTTAGAAAATATTACACTAGGACCAGTTAAAATACGTAATACTTCAAAAGAGGAAGCAGAAAAAATAGCATTAGAGCTGCTAGAAAAGGTAGGGCTCAGTGAAAAAGCAGGCAGCTATCCTGGGGAATTGTCTGGCGGACAAAAACAGCGTGTTGCAATTGCTCGAGCTCTTGCTATGAATCCGAAAATCATGTTGTTTGATGAACCAACATCTGCACTAGATCCAGAAATGGTTGGAGATGTTTTAGAGGTCATGAAGCAGCTTGCAAAAGAAGGTATGACCATGGTCGTTGTTACACATGAAATGGGGTTTGCCAGAGAAGTTGGTGACCGGGTTATTTTTATGGATGGCGGCTATATTGTTGAGGAAAATGAACCAAATGAGTTGTTCAATAACCCTCAACATAATCGAACAAAAGCATTTTTAAGTAAGGTGTTATAAAAAAAGTAAACAGCAGTCTAATGTGGACTGCTGTTTTTGTATAATGAACCTTTTGCAGTAGATTATCAGCAAAGCTAATGATATCTATTTTTAATTCCTTAAAGTAATTTTCTACAACCACTCATCATCAACTGAACTATTTTCAGCAATTGAATAAGCGGTGTTTGTGATTGCTTGTGCTAATGTATCCCCGGTTTCGCAAACTTCATTAAAGCATACTTCGTATTCTCCCTTTGTGGAGTAGGTAAAACCTAACTTTTTTAATTTTTCAACAATGATCATGGCATGGTCAAGATTTTGATTTGGCTGAAATTCATGCTCGTAAATGAATATGCCTTTTTCGAAATCATACCATCTATCCCATCTATTTAATTTCCACCCAAGGATTCTTCGTGCAATGATATCAATTTTGTTCATATCTGATTTACCTCTTTTCTCTAGCTTTTTTAATTTTATCATTTTCATCATTTTGGGCATATATAAATGGTGCTCAATTTGTTGTTAAAACGATTGAAATATTTATGAAAAGGGCTTTGTTTAAGTTTTCTAGAAGACTCAATCAACATAGGCAAAAAAGCAATGGCTCTTTATAGACATGAAAAAAGGGAACAACAAAAAGCATTCGAGGGAATGAACTGTCCAAGAATGCTTTTTAAATACTTTTACCGTAGTTTCCTTGTTTTTTGTCCGAGTACTAGACGCCCATTTTTCTGCGGGTATTACTTATCTTTTTAGTTTGCTGACTTTTCATTTTTTTTGTTGATAGGTCTCCGATTGTTTTTCCTTTCCCAGCGGAGGCCTGATTCTTTTTGCTTTCAAGCTGTTGTTTCATTGCTTCTTGCAGGCTAATTTTTTTCTTTGGTGTTTCCGGTTGATTACTTTCAGTCACTTTCATTTCCACCTTTTTGAATAGGATAGAATTTAGTATAATCTATTTTTGATTATTTGTGAAAGAACAAGGTAGCTTATATGTCACAAAATGAAAGAGAGTGTCCATTTGGTCACTCTCTAGTTTGTGGATCTTTAAAGTCAATTTAGACTCTTATTTTTCCACTAAGCTTTCAAAAACACTACCTGCTATTTGCATAGCATGACAAGCTTTAGGGAAACCAACATATGCTGCACATTGAATAATAATTTCTATAATATCATTCTTAGTTAGACCAACATTTAAAGCAGCTCTTAAGTGAAATTCAAGTTGTTCAAATGCCCCTTGAGTGATAAGGGAAGTAAGAGTAATGATTTCTCTTTTATCTAACGGAAATTCTTCTCTCCCATATACTTCTCCATATCCAAATCCAACAATCATATCCCAAAAATCAGAGGAAATATCTTTCATTCCTGATATATTTTGTAATGCTTCCTTTGATATCATTTTATTTAGTATTGTAATACCTGTTTCATATCTATTGTTCTTTTCCATCTTACTGCCTCCCCATAGTTGGTGGAATTTCCTCTGGATCCACCATTACTTCAATCACCATTGGTTTTTTAGTTATTTCAATCATAGATAAAGACTGAGAAATAGCGTCTTGTAAATCAATCGGATTAAAGCATTTAAAAGATTCTAATCCTAGAGCCTGTGCAAATGCTGATACATTCATCGGTGTATCGTAAACAGCGCCAATAGATTTACCGTTCATTTTTCTCATACCCTTTTCAACCATGTCTAGCTGGCCATTATTTAAAACAATAAATAGAACAGGGGAATGATAATTTAACGCGGTTGAAATTTCGGTACCATGCATGAACATGCAGCCGTCCCCAACTAGACAAACAATTTTTTTGTCAGGAGCTCCTAATTTAGCGCCTATTGAGTAACCAATAGCATGCCCCATTGCTCCGAACACATCATCAAAAAAGAAGGTTCCTGGTTGATAAATATCAAAATATCGAATACCAAAGAAAGTATGGCTGCCATCGTCACCAAAGATAATCGTATCATCTGGAAGTGAATTTCTAATCACCTTTACAGTAGTTTCCGCAGTCATAATTTCATCCTGGCTATTAATTCTTACTTCGTGTTCCTGTTTAGAAATTAAAAATTCCGAGCTATCTGATTCTGAAACATTATTTAGGATAAAGCTAAGATTTGCCCGTATATCTCCTAACACCGGTGTGGTAGGTACATCAATTGTTTTTCTAATAAAAGTTTGATCATAATCAAAGTGTATGACATGCTTTGGGTACATTTCTTTCGAAAATCCTGCGACTGACATATCACTTAATTTTGTCCCAATGACAATTAATAAATCTACACCCTTACGTAAATAATCACTTGCCTCTTTTGTACCACCAAGCCCAAATGCTCCTAAAGAGAGTAGGTGATTCGAAACAAATGTTCCTTTTCCCCCTGGAGTAGTGATGACTGGGATATTCCAATTTTCCGCAAGAAGACGAACCTCATGATAAGCCTTACTTGAATGAACACCTTTTCCTAAAAATAGTAAAGGACGTTCTGCAGCATTTAGCAATTCAATCACTTTATCTAATGAAGGTGAGATCATCTCATTGGAAGAAGGCAAATCTAATTCGAATGGAACGATCTCTTCTGTTAAAATGTCAAAAGGTATATTTAGATGAACCGGGCCTTTTATTCCAGATAATGCTTTTTCTAGTGCGTGTTTTAAATAAATATGTAACATATCCCCTCTTTCAACACGAACACTAAACTTTGTAACATGTCTAAACATTTCAACTAAATCTGTTCCAAAAACAGTTGAATCCTGTCCCATTGCTTTACCGGTATCCTTCATTGCAGGATGCCCAGTAATAATGATTAAAGGGATATGGGAAGCTTTAGCTTGTCCAGCTGCTGTAAGAAGGTTTGTTCCACCAGGTCCTGAAGTACCAATAGCAACCCCTATTTTATTACTCATTAATGAAAAACCAGCAGCTGAATACCCTGCTCCTGACTCATGCTTGCTTAAGACGAATTCAATATCATGTTTATCTAAAGCATATATAATGGGGGATACAGACTTACCTGGTATCCCAAAAATATGGTTGATTCCCCAGCGTTTAAAATTTCTTGCTAAAACAGAAGCACAGGATTCAACACTTTTTAATATACTAGTTTCCATTTCTCTATTAACCTCCTATATATATTTTTTTAATTTCATTTAGTAGGTTTGGATAAATTTCCTCAAACTCCATAGCATTAATGGGTTTACTAATTAAATAGCCCTGGATCTCATCACAATGATGTTTCTTTAAAAAGTCTAGTTGTTCCATTGTTTCAACACCTTCAGCTATAACTTCTAAGTTTAGATTATGTGCTAAGGTTATAATAGCTTTAACAATGTTTACATCATTTTTGTCTTCTAATATATCCCTTACGAAAGATTGATCAATCTTTAAACAGTCGATTGGAAATTTCTTAAGATAGCTTAATGAACTATATCCTGTTCCAAAATCATCTATACTGATACAAACACCAAGGTTTTTCAATTGCCTTAGAACATGTAATGAGTAGTTAAAATCCATGGCCATAGATTCTGTAATTTCTAAAACTAAATATTGAGGATCCAGTTCTGTCTGATTTAATACTTCTTTTACAAAGCTTACCAAATTGTATTTAAAGAATTGCTGAGTAGATAAATTGACTGCCACCTTAAATGGCTCCATACCTAATTCTTGCCATTTTTTATTCTGGGTACAAGCTTCTTTTATCACCCATTCTCCAATTTCGGAAATGAGGCCAGTTTCTTCTGCTAAGTTTATAAATCTATCTGGATATATTAAGCCTAGTTCTGGATGCTGCCATCTAATTAATGCTTCTATCCCCATGATTTTTCCTGAATTATTACACACCTGTGGTTGATAATGTAATATAAATTCATTTTTCTCTAATGCTTTTCTTAAATCTGTTTCAAGTCTTAATTCTTCAATTGAATTATTTAACATATCTGAAGAATAGACGACATATCCATTTTTCCCGCGAGATTTAGCTTTGTACATGGCATTATCTGCATATACCATAAATTCTTCAAGTGAAATGGAGTTTTTAGGATAAATGGCAATGCCAATGCTGACAGTTGTATGGAAATTATTTGAATTAACAGTAAAAGGATGTTTAAATTGTTCTAATACTCGTTCAGCAATTTTAATTACATCGCTATCATTTTCAAAATCCTTCAGTAAGAAAATGAATTCATCTCCACCCATTCGGGCCAGTTTGTCATTTTCTCCAAGACAACTCACTAATCTCTTGGTGACTTCTACTAGCAATAGATCACCATTAGAGTGCCCAAATGTATCATTTATCACCTTGAATCTATCAAGGTCTAAAAACATGATGGCTAAGTTTGTATCATCAGAACTTCTGTTGCTCTTAATATGTAAATCTATTTCTTTTTGTATATATCGTCTATTGGGTAAACCGGTTAGATCATCATGGTAAGCAAGGTAGTTATATTTTTCCTCTAT
>JAUZPL010000020.1 GCA_030705955.1 Bacillota bacterium
ACAAATAGACCATGCTTTAGAACTATTAAAAAATCAATCTTATAAACAAGTTGAAGAAATGACAGGGATATCCAAGAGTACTATTATAAGGGCAAAAAGACAAAAAACTAAAAGCGTATTTTGAACATTATTTGTTTCAAAATACGCTTTTTTTGTTGAACCTTTTTTAATATTTAATAACGTTTTAAAAGGATTTCATTAATTTTTATTTATAGAATTTGATTCAACACTTTTTTTATATTCAAGGAGAATTTTATTTATCATATTTGAAAATCTCCGTTCTTCTTGCTTTGCTAATTCTTCAATAAAAACTTCAATATCTTTATCAATCGTAATTGATTTTTTTACTTTATATACCAACTAATAAAACCCCCTTTACTGAAATATATCATAAAAAAAGAAGGAGATAAACTATTGCCTAGTAGGATAAAGTAGGATAAAGTAATATAAAAGGAGGCGTATTTTATCTGAAAAAATCCTCAAATTATCAAATATGATAAAGTTTATTTTGAGGGTGAATAGATTTGATAGAGATAGAAATACCTCGTTTTTTGGAAGTAAAGTTAGATGAAGTTAATTTAATTTCCAATAGTGGAGGAATTTACTTATTCTTTGGCCAGTCTGGAGATATCTTGTACATCGGAAAAGCACAAAAATTAAAAACTCGAATAAAAGCCCATTTAGGGGGTTTATCAAATACAAATTCATATTACAACGAATTCTATTTGATTAAATATTTCTTAGTTAACAGTCCTTTGGAAAGAGATATATATGAAACATTTCTCATTAATAAGCTTCAGCCAATATACAATAAATCAAAA
The DNA here is from genome assembly GCA_030705955.1 of Bacillota bacterium. Taxonomy (GTDB): domain Bacteria; phylum Bacillota; class Bacilli; order Bacillales; family Cytobacillaceae; genus JAUZPL01. The sequence goes on from JAUZPL010000020.1 coordinate 822, forward strand.
ATTTATTATGAAGCCCAGGTTTTAGGCGAAGGTAATTTTGAAAAAGAAAAGGTAAATGTAGAAAATCCAAAGCCTGAGTGTGCCTATTTATTTGAAAATTTTAAAGGTTCCAGGGAATCATTCAAAAAGCTTACAGAAAAGTATCCTGAAGAATATTGGCAATATCAAGTTTATGCTGTGAAATGTTTATGTTGTGATGATTAAATAAAAGGAGTCAATTATGGACGAAACAAAATTTAAAGAATGTTTATTGTCATTTGAAAAAGAACAATCAGTACCTGTGATTATTCGAAAGCCAACTTATCTCGATAAAGCAGAATGGATTTATCCAAATGCACATTTAAATTATTTAAAAGGAAAGTGGGACATTAAAGTAAATCGGAAAACCGAAAGAGCACAATTGTTAAAAAAACTTCTGGATCTCTTTATTGGTGGGTTAATTAGTATTCCTTCTGTTCATGTTGGTTTCATTTTACTTTATGGAACAAGTCTCATTTCAAATGAAAATTATACAGGACATGAAGTGACTGAAAAGAAAATTGGTCGAAAAAGGCTTGAGGTATTAGCGAAAATACCTGAAATGAGAATTTTAGATAATGATGAATTTATTGCTTATCAATATCAGCAGATGTTAGGGGATAATGAAAAGAATCCTGTTTTAAATGGTGTCAGGATTTTATTTAGTCCAGATATGTTTGATAAAATTTTTGGGCGAACTTATACTGATAGTTCAATTAAATGGATTGAACCTATTTCTGGTCAACAAAATTTAAATTCCTATTTGTGGATTTCTGATACAGAAAGAAGGGAATAAGATAATGAATTGTCCTAATTGTAAAAATGGAGTTTTGGAAATGGTAGGCTTCGTTTCTATATATCCAAATGCATTAGGAAACGTGAACATGGAATATTTTAATGAACCTAATCGGGGTGCACAACCATTGTATATTTGTAGTGTAGATGAATGTTCTTATTTACATACAACGGCAGTCCCTGGAGCTTTAAGAACGATCAAGCATTTAAAAAGGAGAATAGTACTGCAACACTATTTATCTCAGGAACCACCTTTAGAAATAATACCATAAAGGGTGCTTTTGATATAATACTAGATATTGGTAAGTATGTGATATTTTGATGATATAGCTGTAAGGTATTCAAAAATGAATACCTTAATTTTATAGATTACATCTAGTGACAAAGAAAATTTAGTGAAACTATAAGTTTAATTTCAGACTTAAAAGATGTAATAAGGAGGAGTAGGCGATTTATGGGATATTATGATGGTAATAAAAATAAAAAAAATAGTCTTGAAAATAATAAGCCACCAAGGATTTTAGCATTTTTAGGAGCGTTATTGACTGTTATTTGCCTTGTTCTTATGTGGATGGCTTATGGTTTTAGTGGTTTTTTATTATCTGTTATAGGTTGTTTTGGTGCTTACTTTTTAGTTGAAGGTATTATTGACTTGATTAACAATATCACAATTAAAAAGTAGTGCATACGTAAGACTTATTAAGTTCAATAAGAAAGGATGAATGAATTGGAGAAATTAAAACTATCACAATTAAGTGATAATGTAGAGGTATCAATCGAGGAATCAAGTACAGTTTATACAGTTGCAAAGTTAAAGCGTGAAATTATCGAGTTAGGAGAACCACATCATGAATCATCTAACTGGTATACAGTTGTTAGACGTAAATGGGAACCAAGTGCTGAAAGTATGATTGATACTTATTTAGAAAATGAATCTTGCGATTTGTACGAAGATTTTAATTCAGTTGCTATGGATGAAATGCCAAAAGAAGCTATTGAAAAAATTCAATCTATCTTAGATGAAGTGTTTAAAAATAATTCTGTTTGTGATTACTGGACATACGATAAACCTGTAGAAATTGATATTTTTCCAAAAGAATTTAATTTACCTACTGTATCGCAAATTTTTGAGGAATTAGAAAAGGATGAAAGTGAAGAAGCTCAAAAAATCCTTAATTATTACAATGAAGAAATAAAAGATAAAGACTAAATCTATTGTACATTTCGAAGATGAAATTCATATTTATTAAGTACCATTAGAAAAGGTGAAAATTATGCTAAAAAAAGATTCTAAAAGTTTTGCTTTATTAATTTCTTCAGCGCAAGAAATTAGTCGCTTTTGGAAGTTAAATAAGTTTAAAGAAGATTGGATTAATGAATATATGAATTTGTTTTATTCTTCCTCAAAAACTGCCTTATATGAGCAATTAGTACGTTCTTATGCCGAATATGAATCCGGAAAAATTTCAAAAATTAATTTAACAATGAAGATTAATATTATTCAAGGTGATTTTGAAAAACTTCCTGAATTAATGAAAAAGCAACGAGAATCAGATGAATTTCTTATTCGTACATTTTTTGCACTTAAAGATTTGACAGATGACAATACGGTACATTTCGAATGCCCCTATTGTAAAGGAGTAGCACATGCTAGAAAAACTTCACTTGAAAAATTTTATGCTTATTGCACTTCTTGCAATACCATTAGAACTAGGGACCGAATTTGAAAATGTGAAGTAAATGACAAAAATAAGCGACAATAGACTTAAAAAGCGAAGGAGTGAAATGAATGAAAATTAATGTATTTATGTTTCAATTAACTGCTGTGAAAATGTTCAAACCAGAGCTTGAAAAGGGCGAGAGAAACCCTTATACAAAACGTGGTGAAATAGGCAATCCGTACATGAAGGATATAAAATTAGACATTGAGGAAGAGCATATAAAAGATGTATTAAATCTATTGGAAAGCAAAGGTTATGACGTTTCGAAATTTAATGCATAGTTCGAGGGTTATTTGTAGCAAACAAACACAAATAGCCCAATGGATGCCTCCATTGAGCAAATAGCCATAAATTCGCGATTATGTACAATTTAATGCTATCCCGAAGCGCTTCATATTTGGAGCTTTTGGGAAATTGCAAAGGAATTACGGCGCCAACCTTTTTCCTACTGAGCTTGCATTATCATATTAGACAAATAAATTGAAAAATATACAGAAGAAAGCCATAAGGAGCGAATAAAAAGAAGTCTAAGAAATCAATCAAGAATACGAAAATAATGAATAAATGGGGAATAACAAATGGGAAAAACATTAATAATTGCTGAAAAACCTAAAGTTGCAAATGAAATATTAAAACTATCTCGATTTCAGGGATCTCATAGGAAGCAAGGGAGCAAATCCTATTATGGTTATTATGAAAACGAAAAATATATTGTGACCTGGTGTAGAGGCCATCTACTAGGTGTTATGAATCCGGAGGACCATGATCCGAAATATAAACAATTTCGTTTCGAGGATCTTCCTATTTTTTTACCAACAACTTATCAACCAATTAAAGATTCAAAGGAACAATTAAATTTTGTTGTTGAGTTGATGAAAAGATCTGATGTAGAACACGTGGTAAATGCTACAGATAATGACCGTGAGGGAGAACTCATTTTTAGAGAAATTTATGAGTATGCAGGGATCAATAAAAAGGTTTCAAGAATATTTAAATCATCCCATGAAACAGAGGAGCTTGAAGCTGCTTTTAATGCTCTTCTTCCAGGAGAACAATTTGATTCTCTAGCCAATGCTGCTAAAGCTCGTCAATATATGGATCATTTACTTGGTATCACCATTACAAGAGCAAGTACCACTAAACTAGCAAAAAACCAGTTACTTTTATCTTCAGGAAGGATCCAAATGTGCCTTCTTGCTGAAATACGAAAACGTGAACTAGAAGTAAAAAATTTTAAGGAACAAACCTTTTATACTCTTGAAATTGGAACCCAAAAAGATATAAATGCCCTTTATAAAACAGATCAGCAATTCTTAAATCCTGAACCATTAAAAAAGCATGGGGAATGGTTAAAGGGGAATCATGTAACAGTTAAACAATATGAAGACAAAGAAAGCAAAAGTAGCCCTAAAAATTTATTTAATCTCACGGATATTTATAAAGAGGCTATAAAGAAATTCAATGCAAATACAACTGTTGTTCAAAAACATATCCAGCATTTGTACGACTCAGGTTACATCACATATCCCAGGTCAGATAGTAGATTTTTGCCAGTTTCACGTCTTGAAAAAGTAAGGGCTGCTTATCATCAATTGAAAGATAATGAGAAATATAAAGACCTTACTACTTTAGTAGATCCAGCTGTGATTACGGAAAAACATAGTGCTTTTAATGATAATAAGGTAACGGCTCACTATGCGATTGTGCCAACAACTAAAAAATATGAGGGAACCGAAAGGCCAGAGCTAGAAGTAAAATTGTATGATTTGATTGTCCGGCGTTTTCTAGGACGTTTTATGCCTGCTGCGGTTTATCAGGTTAGAAAAATTGTCTTAGTAGATGTAAATGGGGAAGAGTACCATGCTCAAGAAAAAATCCTGAAGGATCCTGGTTATCTTAAAATCTTCAAAGAGGAAATAGAAGAGGATACCAAACAAGACTTTACTCTTTCCCAAGTACAAGAGGGAGAAAGATTATTAGTTGAAAACTACAGTCTAAAAGAAGGAAAAACAAGAAGACCTTCACTACATAATGAATCAACTATTCTTTCATTCATGGAGAATGCAGGGAAGTATATTGAGGATGAAGATGTAAGTAAATTATTAAAAAGAAAGCGAATTGGAACAACGGCAACTGAGCATTCATTCCTTCCAAAATTGTTAGAAAGATCCTTTATCCAAGTAGACAGCCAAGGAAGATTCACCACAACATCAATAGGAAGTCGATTTATTGATGCTTTCCCTGTTGAAGAATTGAAAAATCCTGAATTTACAGCAGAACTAGAGGGTGGAGTAGAATCAATTAAGGATAATGAGGATTCGCTAGAAAATTTTATTTCTAAATCCCAGGAATTAGCTAAATTAATTGTTCAAAAAATGAGCGAGATTCCTGAAGAAGTGCCAGATGTACTTATTTCTAAGTACAATGAGCAAATTGAAATTTGCTCCTGTCTTTGCAAAGAAGGGAAGTTAATTGATAAAGGAAACTTCTATGGTTGCAGCCGTTATCCTGACTGTAATATTACTTTCCCTAAAAAGCTTAAAGAAAAGATAATCCCTGTTTCTCAGGTCCAGAAATTATTTGAGAAAGGTTCAACGGATCTCCTGAAGGGCTTTAAAAATGATGATATAAGTTTTGATGCGTTTTTAATCATAGAGGAGAATAAATTTAAGTTCAGATTTCCAACAGTTGATGATAAATCACTAGGGAATTGCCCAAAATGCAAAAATGGCAAAGTTATTCCAATTGAAACGAAAGAGGGTAAAAAGTTCTTTGCCTGTTCTGAATATAAAAATGGATGCAATTTTAGTTTTCCTCATTCCATATTGGGGGTAAAGTTACCCATATCTCAAGTGAAAAAATATTTAAAGGAAGGAAGAACAGATTTTATTAATGGGTTCGTAAGTAAGAATGATAAAGAATTTACGGCTGCATTAATTATGAATAGTGACTATGGATTTGAATTCAAAATGCCTACGAAAGAGGACCGTACCCTTGGGAAATGTCGTTTATGTGAGGGTAATGTACTTGTAGGAAAGCATAATTATTTCTGTGAGAATTATAAAAAGACCTGTGAATTTATTTTACCTGGTGAATTTTTAGGAAAAACCATTTCTTCGGTACAAGCGACTAAACTTTTAAAAGACAATATGACAGATTTAATAAAAGGATTTAAGAAGAAAGATAACACAGGAACTTTTGATGCTAAACTAAGCTATAGTACAGAGGAAAAAAGAATAAAATTTATTTTTCCTCAAAAAAAGTTATGATAAATCTTTAGTAGGAAAAACTAGACCCCTTGATTATTTTTTAATTAAGGGGTTAATTTATTTTAGAATAAGTAATTTGAAGCAGGGATGAAAAAGAATGATTGAAGATACTGATAAAAATATAATTCATCAATATATCTTATTTCAATATTTGGAGCGTGTTGTAGATAGAGACCGAAAAGTAATTCTTTCATCAAAAATAAAATTCCACAAACCCTACGAACATCTTTTTTCTGAAATAGATACTTATGTATTTGAACAAATGAAAGAACTAAAAAAACAAATGTCAAAAAGAGGGCTAAAAATTATTAATGAAGAAAGAGAAGATGATTTTACAACCGAATTTCAATACCTTTGCAGAGGGTATCAGTCTGTGTTTCGTTTTTGGAATATTGCCTTACGAAATCAGGTAGAGAGTCTCTACTCAAAATTATTAATATCAAGGGAACTTTGAAATACAATTTTGAAAAGTATAAAAAACCAACGTCTATCTCTTAGATGTTGGTTTTTTAGGATCCCTTTTTTAATTATTTATTAGCTATTTTTTTGATTTTTTTGAAGCGATTAATCCCATCTCTTTAGCTGCCTTTTTTCCTTCCTTCGCTATGGCCAATGCTAATTCTTTAGTTAATTTCATCTTTAATTCCTTCCCCATCTTTTTTTATTATCAGCTTGGCCAAGAATTCTTAATATTAAACATCACTTTGTAGTCATGCCCCCCTACACTCTCTCATAAACTCTAATAAATGGAATTATGGAATTGTGACTCTAAGATATTCGTACATTGGTAAAAGGAAAAGGAGAGAGGAAGGGAGTATGAAAAATAAACCGATTGCCCCATTTTTCTTTGAGGAACCACCCAAACAAAAAAAATCAAAGGATCCATTCCAAGAATCTCAACTTAGAAAAAAACGATTTGATAAGACTGCTTCAATGAAGTTTCCTGTAACTGAAATGGAAAGTAGGGAATTAAGGAGATTGTATTCTTTTTATAAAGAGGATCTTCAGGCAACGAGCATTACTGAATTTTTTACAATGTTGCTCCGTTATGGGTTAAGGCATCCTGAATTACTGAAGACCCATTTTGTTTATGAAAATACAGGAACCTATAAAACTGTTAAACCTAATCAAATTGAGAAAAGTTTAATTGCTGGTGGAAATGGTTTTGCGATTGAATGGGGTGTTTCCGAAAGAAAAACGCTGCATCATATCATATTTTCTGTAATGGAATATTTAAAGAAAGGAGGGAAAATGAAAATTGAAGAGATACAGCCGATTCGACCTCTTGAATAATGCTATCGTGGGAAGTACTGGACAAGTTATTAATCGAATATTTGAATCTAAAGAAGTTAAATTAACGATTTCTGTACCGGAATATGATTTAAAACGAGCAAGTGTATTTGTAGGTACTATTAATGAATTAATAGAGGATGAGGTAGATGAATTATTTACTATAGAGGATTTAATTGTCCTTTTATATAAAGACTTACTAAGGCAAATTGACATTGGAATGAATTTAGATACTTTTGCACGAGCAATTGAATCAAAATTAAATGATTTTGAAAAAACAAATGTGAAAGTCCACCACTATTTGAAAAACCTTGAAGAAAACATTAGCTTAGATGAAATAAGACAGCAGATGAAACAAAAAAAACAAGTACAAAATCAAGAAGTTTATTTTTCTTTTCGGATTCTAAAAAAATATGTTCTGAAGGGAGAAGTATTATTACATGATTTAAATGAACTTTATCCCAAAATACATTTAAATGTTGAGGAGTTAATCGCTCTTCGATTTAAAGATATTATGAGAGAAATTAAAGCTGGGGATTATAAAATTCTTGCAAATATTATTCAAACTTTAACAAATTCATGATAAGAATACATCTTTGGCCGACAGCACAACAGCTGAAGCGAAAAAGAAAAGCGCCTTTTCGTCCATCTGTAATGTGTCGCTTCAGCACTAAAGCGGCCCGATAACAACCAGCTGTACGCCTTACGTCTACACCTGGTACGTTCCTGCTCCGTTTGCCCAAGGGCCATACTGAACGAGTCGGAAATGCGAAAGATCAAAAACAAAAGAACAAAGCAAGGTAAGCAGCCAAAAAAACGGCTGCTTTTTATTTTGTGCTCCTTTTTTCCCTTTTGCCAATCGCATCGTATCAGTTCAGGGCCTACATCGGTATTTCGTTGGGTGAGCCTCCATCCTCCTCCCAACGCTCTACCGTGAAGGCCAGCCAGCTTGTAAAGGGGCATCAAATTTTTTTCTACCATCGTCCAAACCCCAAGACGAAGAAAAAATTTTGAGTGCTGTTCCCTTTACAATCTGTCTATCTTCCTGATTACGTGCTACCTGTCAAAACGGAAAAAAAATCCCCTTTGGGAAAGCCAGCGCTACGCTTGGCAAAAGGAAGGAGCAAAAGCCTTCCAAAAAACTTTAAAAAACAAAAGGAGCAAAAGAAAATGGCTGAAAAATTGAACGTATATGAAATAGTAACTCAAAAAATTATAGAGCAATTAGAAAAAGGGGTCATTCCTTGGAGAAAACCTTGGGTAAATGCAAACGCTGTGAATTGGGTTACTCAAAAGCCATATAGGGGTATAAATACCATGCTTTTAAGCCCAGGAGAATATGCAACTTTTAAACAAATTTCTGAGGCTGGTGGAAAGGTTAAAAAAGGTGCAAAAAGTGAAATTGTTGTCTTTTGGAAATGGCTTGAAAAAGAAAATGAAGAAGGAAAAACCGAAAAAATACCTCTCTTGCGTTTTTATCGAGTATTCGAAATTAACACTCAGGTTGAAGGATTAAACAGTAAAAGAGAAGTAGTAACTTTTGAACATAATCCGGTAGAAAAAGGAGAAAATATTCATAAAGGATATATTAATTCTCCAAGTTATTCATTTCATTCTGGTAAAGCTTACTATTTACCAGGAAGGGACCATATCAATGTACCACCTTTGAAAGACTATAAAAATCCCCATGAATATTATTCGACTCTATTTCATGAAATGGTCCACTCAACGGGAAATCAAAGCCGTTTGGCCCGTTCTGGAATTCTTGAAAAGGCCAGTTTTGGGGACGAAATTTATTCTCGTGAGGAATTAATTGCTGAAATGGGCGCAGCAATGTTGTGTGGAGTTGCTGGAATCGATAATAGTACCATTGAAAACAGCGCCTCTTACATAAATTCTTGGTTAAGAGCTTTAAAAGACGATAAACGCCTTGTAATTCAAGCAGCAAGCCAAGCTCAAAAAGCAGCTGACTATATTTTAGGAACCCAATATCAAGAAGGAGAGAACGCCTAGAAGCGTTCTCTTTTCTTATAAAAGTTAATAGCGAAAATTTTAGAGGGTTGGCCAGCCCCCTTCTCCTTTATCGTCGAAGGGGGCAATTTCCTTTTTAAGTTTAAAATAGCCCTTAAAACAAAAATCCTTTTTAAAACCTAAATAATTTCAATTATTAATTCAAACTAAAGTTTGAAAATTTATGAAAATAATAAACAATTTGCATGATATTTACTGTATAATTAGGATAGATTTACCAATATAAACAAGGAGGTTATAAGGATGGAAAACGTTGCAAACATGAATTTCAATGTTTCTATGAATTCAAAGGATTTAAAGCTTCATCGATTGCATTTAGATTTAAGTGTGAAATTTGGTATTGACCTAAAAAATAGAGTCAAAGATCAATTCCTCTTAGCACGCGATAATTTAAAACAATCTAATGTTGTTATGAGAATTCATAACCAGGAAAAAGACCGTGGTGAACCGATTGTAACGATTGATGGAAAAGAAACGAAGGCATTGTTAGATGTAGCTACTTCCGGCCAATACACCTTTACACGTGCAGCAAAAGAGATTGATCGTATAAGTGAAGCTATAAGTAAGGAACTTTTAAAAGGGGAAAGCCGAGTATACGTAGCAGCGGTAGAAGGAAATAAAGTAAAAGATGCAGCCGTATTTGAATTGGATAAAGAAAACAAAAATATAGTTATTTCAGAAATTAACGGAAGACCTTCTCATGACCCTTCAGGTAAAGACCAATACAATTTTGTAGAAAACACAGTGAGGTTGTTTCAGAAATGTGTGTTTATGGTAAAAGATGAATATGAACGAATGAAAGAAATTGGTGAAGAAGTAACAATATCAAAAGAGCGAATGGATTTAGGCAGGGAACTTTCCCCTTCTCTTTCAATTGAAAGATAAAGTAAAGGAAAATTTTAAAGCCCTCATGGAATTCAAACCAAGAGGGCCTGTTTTATAAGTAGCAAGTTCTATTATTCTATTATTAAAGGAGGAATTTTTATTTTACTTAAAATAAAACGTTACCCTGCCCCTGGTGTAATTACTATCTTACTTTTTATCACAGCTTATTCAATTTCGTATGTAAGTTATAAAAATTTACCCTTGCTTTATAGAAATTTATCTACTTATGACATATCAAAAGATCAAATAGTTCATTTTATATTTTTTCAGAGTTATATGTTTGTTACTGTATCAATTATAGCGTGTTTATTAGCTCCAATGCTTGCTGAATATGTTATGGGCGTAGAAATTGGAATTAGAATTTTATTAAATATATCCTTAAAAAATATTCTTTTTTTCATAATAATCATAGTTCAATCACCGTTAATTATGCTTGCTCAGATAGGGTTTTTGATGAAATTTAATTTATTCTTAAATAATCTTTTTTACACTTTTACTATTTTGCTAGTATTTAGCTATCTTTATACTTTTAGAAATCAGCTCTATAATCATTTAAGAGGAAAAAAATAACTATAAAACAAATTTTTGAATAGGAGGTTTGTAAAAGACTGATAAATTAAGTGAATCACAAAAAATGGCCTTATTAGTCGTTTATCCGATATTCTATCAACCTTGCATAAAAGAAACTTTCGAAAAACCCTAACGATTATTAACTCTATACCTGAAAAATGCCGGCTTGAACAAAAATCTTATGGAATATTATTTCGCATTAAAGGAGTAAACAAATGTTATTTAAAAATGATAAATGCCCGTGTGGAAGTGGAATTCTACTTAAAGAATGTTGTATACCTGATTTATCACCCATTTCTGAAAAAAATCAAGGTTATTCTCAGGTCAATGTTAATTCAGGGTTAATTGATAATTATGGAACAAGATTTTCTCCGATTGGAATGACCACCAAAATTAAAATAAGGAAACCTCAACAAATAACACCACAAATAACTAACTTGTTAGATTCTGTACGTTTAAGAATTTCTGAAGTTAGTAAGTTCACGGAAAAATTTGAAGAACACATACAAAATCTAGATGATAATCTTCACGCAGTCCAATATCATAAAAGACAATTCCTTTTTCGATTAAAGCTGCTATATACGGAAGAAATGCTGATTTATAGACCTGTTACAGGTAACACTATAATAGAAATTGATGATCTACCCTTACGTTACGAATTTGAGGCTTTTATAACTAGAATTATAGCCACACTTGACGTATTCGCTAAGCTTGTTGGACCAATTGTTGGTAAAAGCAGCCCAACTAATGGCATTTTGTTTAAATACTTAAAAGGCAATCAGAGAAAAAAAGGAGTCCAAGAAATTTACCAAGTGTACTCCAAGAATGAGGAATGGATATTAAATCTTAAAGAACTTAGAAACGCTGTTCAACATGATGGGATTCTCCCTGGATTTAAATCTTTTGAATATGATAAGGGAAGTGTTAATTACCCAAAGCTTAACCAACTTTCAACAAACCATGTTTGTTTTAAATTGTGGGGAAATCTTATTGGTTTTATTGAACAAATATCCTTAGTTCTGCCCAATTAGCTACTAACCGAGGAATTTAACTCCCCTCGGTTTATTTTTTATATTCAATGTTCCAATTTTTATCATATGGTATTGAGGTGATGAGTCCAGCTGAGGTATCTGTTCTCTCACCAAGCAGATAGTACTTACCATCTCTTATAACATGATTAAATAAGCCTAAAAATGGTTTATTTTTTTGGCCAAAATAAATAAAAAACTTGATATTTATATATTATTATAATATAATAATATATAAGGTGGTGAGAAAAAGAAAAGCTGAAGGGCTTTATAAATCGGAAACCAAACAACAAATTAATAAGAAAAAAAGAGGAAAAAATTCAATAATAATGTGTTGAAACGGAGGTATAGTTCATGGGAAACATTATTGATACAATCCAAGATCAATTACAAACGGATGAGGAACCAATAGAGAAAGTTCATGACCATATTGTTCAGTGTTATAACAGTTATGATGATGCTCAAAAAAGAGCAGTAAATGAAATATTTATTGCTCTTGTGGGATATTCATTGGATACCTTACTGGAAATGTAAAATTTTTATTTTTTTGATTAAAAAAGGTGCTGATGGTTTGCTTATAAAGTTATAAATAATAATATATAGGCCTTTAGCACCTTTAAAAATATGAAAATGAGAAAATTGTCGGATATTGTCGCACGATTCTTGTAGAAATTCCTCAACTTTTGTAGGATTTTCTCTTACATATTCGCTATAATTTGGACTGTGAAGTTTTGGGGAGTACAAAGGGAGTGTGTGAATTTGTCAACTTCGTTTTTAACAGAGTATAGTTCCCGTATCAAAAAATGTAACACTGAAGAAAGTTACTTTGATGCATTAAATTGGGGATTAAAAGAATATGAATTACATCATAAGATGGATTCTAATGTTGCTGCTTTGCGAGATCCCATTGCAGCAATGGTTATAGAAGTATTTTTTCGCTGTCCTGAAGCGGTAAAACGTTGTGCACTTAACCAAGAAAAAATTGCTAAAACATATAAACGGTTAATGGGTACAATTGAAAAATTAAGCTCTTGATTGGCCGACAGCACGACAGCTGAAACGAAAAGGAAAAACGCCTTTTCGACCAGCTGTAACGTGTCGCTTCAGCACTAAAGCGGTCCGATAACAACCAGCTGTACGCTTTACGTCTACACCTGGTACGTTCCTGTTCCGTTTGCCTAAAGGCCGTACTGAACGAATCGGAAAAGAGAAAGATCAAATACAAAAGATGAAAACAAGGTAAGCAGCCAAAAAAACGGCTGCTTTTTATTCTGTGTTCCTTTTTCCCTTTTCCCAATCACATCGTATCAGTTCAAGGCTTACATTGATATTTTTGAGACCTTTCAAACCTTGGGCTTGGCCCAAACCCACAAGGGGAATTTCCCCTTGACCCCATTATAAACTCCCCCATCCCCCTCATATTTGAGGGGGCTCCCTCGCCGGTAGGCAGGAACAAACGTGTTTGTTCAATGCCAAGAGGGTTTGGATGTAGTGAGTTCGTCAACTCCTTAAATTCCTTCCACTCCGTTCCAGTCAGACATTTACCGTTGACAAACGCCATACAAGGCGATTCTAGCATTAATAAGCGGATGCCCCTCTTTTAACTCATTTAAAAACCTTAAACTTATAAAGGGCTTTTTAAAGCCTTTTAATAGAGTAATTTGAAGAGTTAATGTAAATATTTTTAGAAAAACATATTCCAAAAAGCCAAAATTTTAATAGAAAACTATTGATTTTTATATATTATTATATTATAATTATATATAAGGAGGTGAGAAAAGAAAAGCCGAAAGGCTTATAAATCGGAAACCAAACAACAAATCAATAAGAAAAAGAGGAGACAAAGATGGAATCTGTTATCGAAATCGTTCGTATCAAACAGGTAGTTAAGAAAAGGAAAGGCAAACATCTTCTAGTGACCATTAAAAGCCCGGAGGATGCGGCTAATCTTTTAAGAAAGGAAATTGGGGATGAAGATAGGGAGGTCTTTTTTGTAATAGCCCTAAACACAAAAGGTGATGTTATTGCCATTCACCGATGCCATGTTGGTTCAATTAATGCAAGTATAGCCCACCCTAGAGAAATAATGAAAAGCTTGATTCTCAATAATGCAACAAGTTTCATTGTTGGCCACGTGCATCCTAGTGGGCACACCTTTCCTTCCAACGAGGACTTAAATGTAACTAATAAACTTAGTGAGGTTGGTGAACTCTTAGGAATAGAACTTCTTGACCATGTGATTGTTAGTTACAATCAAGAATTCACTTCCCTTAAGGAAAAAGGCTACTTATAAAAAGCCTTTCCCTCCTTCCCTGTTATAAGGGAGGGAGGGAAAGAAAAAACGAACGATAACAGAGATCATCCAAAAAAACGTTGCCTCTTGCGAGGCTATTACAAAAACATTGTCTCAGGAAGAGGAGGAACAGCAAAGATGATTACTTGCTCATATTGTGCAACTGAAGTAGAACTGATTACTGGAGGATCGCATCAAGACCATGCTTATTGTGCTTACTGTGAGGTATTTTTAGGGCCTAATTCAGAGCATGGAATGTATGCTAAAGATGGGGAGCGTATACCACATGTGAAACAAAAAGGGTTAATTACTGAAGATCATGTAAAACTTCCTCTTTCTAAATTAAAAGAGCTGCATACTATTGATTTGTTGCTTTGTTTGAGTATTGCTAGAAAGCATCGAGGAGATTGGTATAACCAAATGCGAATTTTTAACCGAGCATCCGAGCAAGCCAGGGAACAAGAAGAAATAACACAATGGAAAAGCGCAGCAAATGAAACAGGCGGAGATTATGAATATTGGACACGGCGCTGCTGGATGATTGAAAACCTTTTAATTGAGCGTTTGGGGTATTTTCCAGAGAAAATTAATGATGAATTATATATCAAATTTATGCGTCATAACGAGCGCTCTATGAAGAAAAATATGGTGATATCAAAGCAAAAAAAGGAAAAACAAAATAGTGATTATGTTGGGTAATTAGTTTACAAAGGCGGTGGATTGGAAATGAATGAAAAAAATTTAAATAAAGAAAATTTCAGTAGTGACCTTTTGCATGAATTTGAACAGCAAACAGAATTTTATTATCTACCAGAGTTTTTAATTCATAAAGCGTATGAGTTTTACCAGCAAAGCAAGAAACAAGAAGGAGTTGAATCAAATGGACGTTGAAGAATTAATTGAAATACTTCAAACAATAAAGGATAAATCTAAATTAATTGTGCTTAGTATTGATAATGAAAGAGCCTTACATTTCAAAATCAATGAGTATTCTAATGATAATTTTATATTCTTGGAAGGGTAATAAAAAATGGAACTCCCCTTTTTTGCTACCTTTAAAATGACCATTTCGTATGGTATAATCAACTAAGTATTTTTTTCTTATAGTTTGTTGTTGGGAAAGCCCTAGAATATTAACTAGGGTTTTCTTTTGTTATTGTATATTGTATATCTTTATATTATAATTATGATATAAGAAATTTTAAGAGGTGCAATATGAGTATTATTATCCCTACTTATATGTCAAAGGAACAATTAAAACGAATAAATGAAAAAATTCCTGTATCAAAGCGTTCTCGATTAATGAGCCAATTTATATTAGAAAATGAATATACGTTGCCTACTACTAAAAATGGACTTCAAAAAATTATAGAATGGGAACAGGAAGAAGAAAAAGTAATATTGCCTATCTTTTTTTCTGAAGAAGCTGCAAGGATTATCGATGACCACGTTCAAAAATTGAAAAAAGAAATGGTTAAACATAAATTACAAGCTTATGTTGGAAGATCCACTATTATTAGGGCTATACTAGATAATTTTGCCGATTTTGTTGAGGCCCACCCTATTGAAGAATCTGAAAAACAATTTATTCTTATCCATATGCCTGAAGGAACAAAAGAAAAACTTGATTCCCATATTGATAAAATGGAAAGATCTCATACAATCGATTTCTTTTTAAGTGAAGAATATGAAAAGCCAGCAGTTGGTGTGGAATCATTAAAGGCAAGATTAAAAGGCGAAAAAGAAAAATTGCCTCTTTATTTAGGATTAGAAAGTTTAGAAAAAGCAGAAAGAATCGCAGAAAGTTACGGCGGCCAGAAAGTGAAAAAAACACATATCATTCGTGATGCTATTTTTCGGCTAATGGACCGTTTGGATATTGAAAACCCTAAGAAAAAGGAATTAGAGAAAACATTAGAAAGAACGCTGGATGAAATAATTAAACATTCAAACCCAGAGGAAATTAATGAAATTTTAGCAAAATACAACATAAAGGACTAAAATTCAAAGTATTTAGTCCTTTTTCTTAAAAATATTTACCACTTTACTTTTATATATGTGATATGATATTGATATATCCTGTCGATTGTTGTAAAATACTTTTTAAGTAGTATAATATTTACTAGTGTTATAAAAATAGAGAGAAATTAAAGATAAAACAGAAAAAATACAAATTAAATAACTTAATAAAAATTATCTCATAAAAAAGAAAAAAGTTTGATGTTGACGCATCAAACTCCGAGATAAGTAGCAAGCACCAGTCCAAGGTACATTCGCTAAACTTCATTAAGTTAATCTTATTTTAGCATTACACTATATAGATGTAAAGCTTTTTTAGTCATACTAGTTTAATTTAAACTAGTTTAAACTAAACTAGTTTTTACATTGGTAATGAAAGATAGATTAACTATAATTGTAGAATTTAAGTGTGTTTTCTTGCTACTTGTCTATGATGACAAATTCGCAAGGCAGCACTCTTTTTTGTTGCCTAGAAAGGAACTAATCATGGCACAAATTCCACAACCAACTGTTACTGAAATTCTTCAATTCATGACACATGATGGCCTAGAAATATATAAGCGGAGTGGTTCCAGTGCTCCATTTCAAGAGCGTGTACAATATAAACGCTTGCTTAAAAGCTTAAGGTATCAAAAAGGTGTTGTGTTTGTCTCCCCTTCAAAAGAAAAACTTACTGAAGGAAAAGGCTACATCATTACTTCATATGAAACCTTACATCAAAAATATAATAAACTTACTCATTGGACACCAAATGTCTTTAGAGGCGGTACATACTATGATTTTAAAGCTCGAATCATTAAAGGACATACAAAAGATAATTTAAAACAAATTAATGTTATTGGCTTTGATATTGATACTAAAAAAGTCCATCCTTACGACATGGTTCTAGCATGTGATGAACTCGAATTACCACGCCCTAATCTTATTTTGGAAACACCAAACGGCTACCAAGGATTTTTTGTACTTGAAACTCCTTTTTTTATCCATGCCCAGGAGGATTATAAGGCTTTACGAGTTGCTGAAAGGCTTGCTACTAATATATTACAAGGATTAAAAAAATATCTACCTATAGACTTAGGTTGTGCTCCATTTGGTTTCTATCGAATTCCAAATGATGGTAATGTTATTTTATTTGACGATCAACCAGCTAATACAGCTGACCTTCTCTCCTGGTCAAAAGAATTTGAAGTTAAAGAAAGAAAAAACAATCTAAGAGTTATTTATAATACTTCTAATGCTTCAGCATTGGATTTGACTTCTTCAGAATGGTATAGCGCCCTTCTTCGTGCAACGCAAATCAAAAGCGGATATCACGGATCTAGTCGTAATAATCATTTATTAACTTTAGCCATTGCTAATTATGCCAGCGATAAGGCTTTTGAAGATGCTTATAACGAATTGGATCAATTTAATAGTAATATAATTCATCCTCTTTCAAAACGTGAATTTGAGCGTACTCTTCGCTCTGCTTATTCAGGAAAATATAAAGGTCCTAAGCGTTCTTATGTAGAAGGCTTATTAGAATTGTGGACAGATGGAAATGCAAAATTTATTGGACATGAGGGTTGGTATAAATTTAAGAAGCCACGCGAGGAACGCGTGAGGTCACATTATGAAGAAAGAGAAGATGATATTATCCAATATTTAGAGGGCTGTATTAGCCCTGAAAAGCCCTTTTTCACTGGTTCTCTTCGTGAGCTTGCTGAATCCTTTAGAATGGCTGTTTCAACTTTAAAAGAGGTCCTAAAGCGTTCTAATCGTTTAATTAAACAAGTCGTAGGTTCTGGCCGTAATGCTTCTACAATGCTAACTACTAAAATGATGCTATTTAGAAGTTTATTGCATCAACGGAAACTGCAAATTAAACATTCTCAAATGACATTCCAAGCTTTTTTATGTGAAGAATATCAATTACCGGCACCATTCCTTTTACCTAATTTAGATGCTGCCATTAAAGAAATAGAAGGAGTTATTTTTGGAAGTGTAGAAAGAAACGGCACCTCCCCTCCTATTCGATATATTAGTTAATTTTAATAAGCCAGTCTGCCAATACATATCTTAACTACCCTTTCCCCTGGCACTAAGAATTATATGATAGTTTATTATCTTACTAGTTTTCTATTTGGGTTTTAGAGTCTTTGAATATAGAAAATTAGCAATAAAGTATTATTCTTTGAAGTTATTTTCTTTTATTGGGGGATTGTAGTCTCGCAGCGAGTAGCGGTCTTTAAGTTTTATAGGGTGTGGGAAAGTCGCTAGACTTATCCATGCTCTATAAAACCAAGTCTAATGCAGATATAACGCTAACTATGTTGATCTGCTGGTTGTTGATTATTTGTACCCTTCTATGTTGGGAATAACATTAGTTAATGATTAATAGATATGCTCTATTTTAATTAACTAGAATCTTTTAACAATTGGTAATTTAGTGTTATAGTGATTTTATCATTGGGTTTTGATTTTTCTTGGTGATATATCATGAAATCATCCTTATAACACTGTGTATACGTGTATTTGGAATATGCTATGTGTCAAAGCGTGATATGAATGTTATATCAATAAACATTGGTATATCAGTTGTCATGATGTTTTATTTCAATTGTTAAACTAGTTTAAGTTAAATTAGTTTAAACTAGTTTAAACTATATTGATAAATCAATGTATTCCATAAATTATTTTTTGAGAGGAGCAGAATTTATTATGCCGAGAGGAATAGAATTATCGGTGGAAAATGAGGAAGTTTATTCAAGTGAACATGTTGCTATGGTTTTAAAGATCCAGGAATCTACCTTAAGGAAGTATTGTTTGCTTCTTGAGAAAGCTGGATATAGGTTTTTTAAAAATGAGCACGGGCACAGGGGATTTTTAAACAAAGATGTTATAGCGTTAAAAAAATTAAAAGAGATTAAATCTCACCCTGATATGACGTTAGAACAGGCTTGTAACGCAGTGATGACATGGGTTAAACAAAATGATGTAGCAAACCATGATATAAATGATATATCAGAAAAAAACCATCATGACGATAGCTACACAAAGCTTTTACAGGAATTTGAGGATTTCAAAGAACAACAAAAGGATTTTAATAAAGAACTTTTGGAAGAATTAAAGAAGCAGCAGGAATATATACAAAAAAGCCTAGATGAACGTGATAGAACTTTAATGGCTGCTTTGCGTGAAACCCTAGAAACTAAACAATTGCTGTTAGCAACTCAAGAAAAGTCTAAGAAATGGTTTGAGTTTTGGAGGAAATAATTTCTTGAAAAGGGTTGAATTATTTATATCTTTATATTATAATGATATTAGATATAAATAAGGAGTGGATGCTATGATTAATTCAGTTACTTTTAATGGTCGTCTTGTAAAAGATCCTATTTATACTGAATTAGAAAATGATAATGCTATAACTCGGTTTACGGTTGCTGTGCAGCGCAATTTCAAGAATATTAATGATCAATATGATGCAGATTTCATCCCTTGTTATACTTTCGGAAGAGGTAAGGGTAAAGCTTATGTTAACAATTTAAAAAAAGGTTCATTGGTTGGAATTAAAGGCCATGTTCGTTCAAGAAAGGTTGAAAAAGATGGTGTTGTTTCTTACCTGGTAGAAGTGGAAATAGAGGATGTTGATTTTTTATCACCCAAAACTTCTACTGAATCTCAATCAAACTTTCAATTTAACCAGGATCCTTTGGCATAACTATTTTAGTTGAAAAGGGGATGTGAAGAATGGTAAGAAGGCTTTTTAAGGGGTTAATTTTTTTATTTCTTTTTTCGCTTACACCTATACCTCTTGTTTTGTTTATAATTTCTCTATTTTTTTATAAAAATGGATCTTATATGACAGAAATAAAAGGGGAAATTAGTGGTCTTTGGAACGAGATGATCTTAAAATTCAATTTGTTTTACTTAGAGGATTTGATCAAACAACTTCTTGTCGCATTTATCGTTTTTATGTTCATATTCCTTCACATAATGATTAAACTTTGGATTCGCAGAAGAAACAAAGTTAAAATTGCAGCTTAGATTTTATTTTTTTCTATGTTAATATCGTATCATACCATATTAGGAGATTATTAAGACATTAGGAAGGTGGATAAAATGAATCAAGTTACCATTCCATTAGATTTAGTAATTGAATCTATGAATGATATTAGTTGGTCTCTACTTGATTTAATTAAGAACAAACCCGGATTGAATTTCTTTGAAATTCGAAAGGAAATGAATAAAAGCCAGGAAAAATGCTACAAGGAACTTAGTCGTTTAGAAGGTGGAGTATTGATTAAGAGCAATCGTCATGTACTGCATCAAAGAGTCATTAATTATCAAATTACAGAATACGGCCAAATCGCTCTTGAAAGGTATAAAAAGAGCATATTGGATATATAAAATTCCCAAAATGCTAAAGTTAAACTAGTTTAAACTAAATTAACTTAAACTAGTTGAAATTAATTTAAATGAATAGATTTTAGGAGGAATAGAAATGGTTGAAGAATTTTATCGTGAAAATGTTCTAATGACAGGTATTGATCCAGGTAATATTACAACAAAAGTTTCATTTCTAAATGTAGTTGGTAATATTGAAAACTTTACAATTCCTACAGTTATAGCGTCAGCTCCTGAGAGTGCAGTTTCCTATTCTCAACAAGTGGACAATCAAGAGGATGTCCAAATTGAAGATTATATACATATTCGGGTAGATTCACCAGCTGTAGATAAAGATGAAAATAATAAATCCTGGTATGTAGGTGAAAGTGCTAAGAAATCTACTAATAAACTTCAACCAAATGTATCTGAAAATGGGGATGCTGAGGAGAAGTTTACAGATAAAAACAGAAAGATTTTTGTTTTACCTGTTTTATCTGGAATTGCTGTTTCAGCACTTAAAGCCGGAAAGCGCCATGTAATTGCTCCTCTAAGTACCGGAATTCCTTCTAAGGGGTATTTAAAGCACGAACAAACATTAAAACAGCGCTTTGTAGGAGAACACCGTATTACTTTTATTGACGGTCCTTATGCTGGGGAAACAGTTATCATTGAAATTAAAGAAGATGATGCTCAAATACATGCTGAAAGCGTAACTACGGCAATTGCTTTAATGTATGATATTGAAAATGGAGAGCTGTTGGAGACAGAATTAAAGGAAAAACTAGCAGGCAAAACCTATACTATTTCTGATTTAGGCGCAGGTACAAGCGATTATGCTGTATTTAATGAAAATGGCCTTGATAAAGTTATGACACGCAGATTTGCAGAGGAAAATGAAGGGGAAATGAGCCGAATTGGAACTAACCCTTATATTGACCGGATTATTGATGCTGTTTATCATGATCCTAAATTCGAACAGCAACGTGCTATCGTTGAGCGTTTGCAAGATGAAAGTCGTAAACCTTCCGAGTTAACATCACGTGAAATTTTCATGAAAAAAGTAGTGAAGCCAGCTATTGATAAGGCTTTCGAAACAAACAAAAACCCTGTTTTTAAATACAGTTGGGCGCGTACAAAAGATGTAGATATTACAAAACATGTTCTTTCTGAAATAAAAAAATATGCTGAACTTCAAATTGGAAACATCGATGCTGCTTGGGTAATGGCAAATACAGATTATATTATCGCTGTTGGTGGTGGTGTATTGTTTGGACATTTCGGAGGCCTTCAAAATCTTGTTGAGAACGAAGTGATCATACCTGACTTGCTACAATCACAGTATTTTACAAGTAAAGCGTATTTAATAGTGAGTTATTTAATGAATTTGCAAGCTAAACAGCTTCAAAGCTGAAGAGAATAGGAGGCTTTTCCTCCTATTCTAGGAAAGGATGAATCTTAATGGCTATAAACGGATACGAAGCTGGAAAGCCTACTTCATTCACTCCAAGTCGGCAAGCCACCTGGCTAGAACGATTTAATCAGCTTCTAGATGAACACCGTGATCTAAGTAGAAACAAATTGACAGAAAGACTCTTGGAAGAAGGTATGGATGCATGGAATAGGAAGCCTTCTAACACGAAAGAAGGAAATCAGGCAAACCTTCGGCCTCATTCTGTACCTTCTAACGCTGTCACACTTGAGTGTGAGGGCCTTTCTTCAGAACAATTGAAGCTTTTGAATTCCCCTGAATTTAAGGGGATCATTCAGTCCTTTGTTTATAAGCTTTTTGACCGGATAGATAGTGTACAAGAAGAGGTATTAAGCGAATCTGTACTTTCAAAACAAGAAACGGCAGCAACTACTTCTAGTGTTCTAGTGGAAAAGCACCAAGAATCTGAAATTTTAAATGAAAATAATGAAAAAGAATTGCCGGTAGAACAAGAAGAAGAAAATCAGATTATAGCACCAATCATTAAACCGTTGCCACCAAAACAAACTGGAACTAGAAAAAAAGCTTCTGTAACGGATGCTTTAAAGTTTGTTAAAAATACAACTTTAAATGATTAAAACTTAAACACAGGTTAAGGACCTGTGTTTTTTGTTGATTTATCAATATAGTTTAAACTAGTTTAAGTTAATTTAATTTAGTTTAAACTAGTTTAAACTAGCCTTATTCTATGCGGTTTTTTGCTATTTTTGTTATTTGTCTTCTCTTCTTATGAATCCTTATTCTTATAAATCCCTACTACGAAAAATCAAATATTGAATCTCAATGCTCTTATTCATGAAATCCATGAAAAAGAATGCTTTTGGCTATTAAAACTAGCCAATTTTCCGTTTGTTTTTAACAATGGATCCTGGAATAGCATTTTTAAATCATACTGTTAATAAATCACTCTCTTGATGGGTTCTCTTTTTGCTTAGAATGTAATAATTTGGTACCCCCCTAAAAATATGTAGGAGGGCTATTTTGCTGTGCGAAAAATCCCACTATTTAAGTGTTACTCCTACATTTCTGATTGTGGGAAATAATTTATATTTGATCTTTCCAGGGGGAGAAAAATAAGTGCGAAAAGATGTTGTGTTCCCATTTCTATCACTTCGTAGAAATAGGAACACCTCAAAATTGGATGCTCACTGGAAATGATTTTCGCATCGATTTTGAGTGTAAACCAAAACTAACACAACGTGCAGGATTAAGAGTGTACTACCGTACACTCGAAAAGTGCTTCGCACTTAATTTGAAATAGGATACTGGTAGTATTTTAAGAGGATACTAGCAATGATATTATACATGTATTATAATATTTACATAGGATACTAATGGAAGGGGAGGGTAGTATTGTCAAAAACGCCTGTAAAAATTGATGATTTTCGTCATGCCAAAATGAAAGAGCTGGCCACGAAAAATAATCGAACAATTCAGGATGAATATGCTGAAGCAGTTGACCAGCATATAGCTGGGAAATATCAAGAAATTATCCTAGCTGATTCAAAACTTGAGGAAATATTTAACCTCAAATTAAACAAAGGTATAGACCGAATAGCAGCCATGTTGAGTAGCAATAATTTTGATACCAGCACCATTTTAATGGCTCTTATGCATTTGAATTCAGATCAGTTTGATAAGAATCGCAACGAAATTTATCATGCCTATCGGAAGGAAGCAGCAGCCTATGAACAAGCAAAAAGGAATAGAAAATAATGTCTAATGGAACATCACGGGCTTTTATAAAAAATAGAAGGCCAACCAAAAATATTAATGCCACTAAAAGAGGAGCTTATTATATTGGAGTAGATTCACAGGATATTAGTATTGAAAACCAACGACAATGGTTTGGTCCTAGTGATGATTTACTTACAAGCCCAAATGAATTTGTTGAAAGAGTAAAAAATCATCGCGCATTAAAGCATCCTATGAGTGTTAAATCTCACCATTTAATTTTTTCATTAAGAAAAGTAGATTACGAGGCATATAAAAGAAGTGGGCAAGATTATAAGTCTATTATTCGCCAGGTGCTAGATGACTACGGTAAAAAACATGGTTTGAAAATGGATTGGATAGCTCACATTCATGAAAGTGAAAAATCTAAGGAACACCCACATTGTCATGTGATCATAAAGGCAGTTAGTGACAATTTAGGTGACAGGGGATATAAGAGAATTAAATTTACTCCTGAAGATACTAAAGAAATGAGAGGAGCTTTTGAACAGGAGTTGGACCGTCATGCAAAATATCGCTTTATGGAAAGAGAAGATATGAGAAGCATTTCGGAGAACTTTGGAAAGTCGTTTGAATCTGCAATGGAGAGTTTGGCCCAAGAAGCAGAGAAGAAGAAACGTGAAGCAGAAATGGAACGCAGTAAAAAATCTAGGAATAAAGGAAGGAGTCGTTAGATTGAAGAAAAATATTGCCATGTTAATTTTTTATGCAATTGCAGGCTTGATTTTATTGCCTGTTCTAGCCTATATAGTGTTGGAAATTCTAAATAACGAGATATCTTTAAAGACCCTTTTTAGCAATCTATCAGGTGCTTATTTTTTAGGATTATTGATGAATCATAAAGTGTATGTTTCATATTTTAAGATAAATCCTGTAAATGTGGCATGTTGGGGGCTAATAGGGTATGGCCTCTTCATGTTGTTACTTTCTAATATAGGGCCTACAGAAAAGAAAAGATTTGAACAGCGTGAAAAATATGGATCTCATGGCTCTTCAAGATGGCAAAGAGAAAGGGAAATTAAAGAGAATTACTATCAAGGTCCGAGAGAAGGATGGTTTTTAGGAAGCATTGAGAAAACCCACTTTTCTTTAAAAGAAAATGTGGCTGCACATGCTGTAGAGAATAGTTCAAACTTAAATATGCAAGTAAACGTAGCTGGTCCTCCTGGATCGAATAAAACTACAGGGTTTGTTTATCCTAATATGTTTTATATTCCATATTCCTATAGAAATTCAAAAGATAAGCCAGACATTATTGTTACGGATCCGAAAGGGGAAATCCTGGCTTATACTGGTAACTACTTTTTAAACAATAATTATGAAATTAAAATCATTGATTTTTTACATTTAAAATATGGAGATGCAACCAATCCTCTATCTTATATCGAATCTGAAGAAGATATTATGAAAATTGCTACAGGATTTGTTGGTGCAGCTGCCATGAAAGATGCAAAATCTCAAAATGCTGACCCTATTTGGGAGCAAGGAGAATCTTTGTTACTTGCTGCATTAATATCCTTTGTTGTAGAAGTCTTTCCTCCTAGTGAACAAACTTTTGAAACAGTAGGACAAGTATTGGCATCGCCGAATATTAGAGATTTTGAACTAGCAGAGACACTTTTTGCCAGACATAACATTACTGGTTATGGATTAGAATTATGGAATAAATTCCTCAATCTTGAAGATAAGTTACGTTCAGGGGTGGTAGGAGGGCTCTCCATTAAAATGGCGCTGTTTTCTTTGAGTAAAGTTAAGAAGATTACAGGTAAAAATTCATTTGATTTCAGAGAAATTGGTAGAAAAAAAGAAAAACCATTTGCAATCTTTATTCAGATGCCTGATGAAGATAGAACTTATTCTCCAATTATCAATACCATTATTTCTATGATGATTAAAACTATGTATTCTACAGCACGTGAAACTTTTTCAAAGTTGCCTAATCCGGTTTATATGATATTGGAGGAAATTGCGAATATCGGTAGATTACCAGGAATCGAAGATCTACTAGGAACCATGCGTGGAAGAAGAATTTATCCAATGATGATATGGCAAGACCTTGTTCAAATGAAAAAAATGTTTGGTGATTCTTGGGAAGGAATTGTTGCTAAATGTGACACCCAAGTATATTTAGGTGTTAACGATCAATTTACATCAAAATATATTTCTGAAAAACTAGGCAAGACAACGATTAAAACACAAGGAACTAGTGAAAAAGGTGGGGGGATAATGGCTGGTTCAGGAAAAACGCAGTCACAGAATTACTCACAAAGACCATTGTTATTCCCTGATGAAGTAGAACGTTTTGATAATGATAAGTTTTTCATTGTTCAAAGAAGTAGGCAGCCGTTAAGTTTGCATAAAACACAATATAAATTTTGGGAAACAGATAAAAAAATTGTAGAACCACTTAATTTAGAGGATCTTCCATTAGTGGACCGTCTTTACAAAAAAACTTCTGAAGAGGAAATAGCAAATACCATAGAGGTAGTTCCAGAAAATAAAGAATTAGAACTAACACCAATTATTCCAGAAATGATTACTCCAATATCTAAGACAGAAAGTGAAATTACCAAGGAACCTGAAATTTCGATTGAAGAAGAACTATCTCATGTAGGGTATCAGGAAGAAATTGAAGATGAATCAATTCAATTTGAATCAATAAACGACTATGAAGATATCGAGGAAGAGGATTTCGATTTTGATGAGCCGGAAATTCCTGAAGATGATTTTGTAAAACTTCCAGTAAGTGAATTTGAAAGGTAAAGGAGGAGGATAAGATGAAAATTGTATGTCTTTTAAATTCTAGACCATCCTTTGAACGAATAAAGAATGCTATTCATGAAACAAATGTTGAATGGCAGCTCGAAACATCAATTAAAATTTTACGTTCAACATTGGCTACAGATTATTTTGAATTAGCTATTGTGGATCAAAGTATTGAGGATTTTGAGAATTTTATTGAACTACTTGAATTAAAACAGGTTAAAATGCTGATTTTTAGAGGTGTTTACGATGATATTATTCAAGATGCTAAAAGAAAAATATGTGAGATTTTAAAGGACGAGGAAGAAGAGGAACGGCGATATTTAAAAGATAGGAAGGAATCTGAAGATTCCCAGGAACCTTTTAAGGTAATGGTAAAAGAAGTGGTTAAAACAGAACGAATTGAAGTACCGGTTTACCATAATATTGCTAACAGGGTTATTTCGGTAATTAATTTATCAGAAAGAGCAGGATCCTCATTCGTAGCAACAAATCTAGCAAGAGTATTAAGTAAGAGGGAGAAAAAAGTCACGTTATTTGAATCACCCATTGGAACGATTGATTATTATTATACAATGGGCTTTTATGATGATGAAAAATCGTTCTATTCTTATAGAAGATCTATGAAGGAAAAAGGAAGAATTGACCACGATTATTTACCTCAAATGAATGGCATTCATTTAGGTGTTAATGAACCAGAATTTAAATCTGAAGAGTGGGAGGATAAGGATACATTACGTCTAATTGCCTCTCAATCTGGTTTAACCATATTTGATATAGGATGGAATTACAAAAGTCCTGTAATTAAAGAGATCATCAATGTATCCAATATTATTTTATTTGTCATAGATCCAGTCACAATACAAATTGT
Organism: Bacillota bacterium; assembly: GCA_030705955.1. GTDB lineage: Bacteria > Bacillota > Bacilli > Bacillales > Cytobacillaceae > JAUZPL01. Next base: position 27,966 of record JAUZPL010000020.1, read on the forward strand.
GCGAAATGAAAATCGGTTAATAGAATTTGATCATTTAAAGGAACAAGGTGTAGATGTACGATATGTTTTTAATCGTTGGGATGAGTCAATTAAACAAGAATTATTTGAAGAAGCATTTGGACTTTCCCCTTCTTTAATTATTCCATTTATAGAACCAAACTTTATTTATAATATGTATTACCGTCCAAAATTTAAATTTTTAATTGATGAACCAAATGTCGGATCTAAGCTTGAAGATTGTTTTAATTCAATTGCGCAGGAATTGGTACCAGGTGAAAATATCCAACAAAAGAAAAAGAAAAAAATATTTGCTTTTAAACGTTAAGCAGCATCCTAAAGGGTGCTGCTTTATTTAATAGGGTTTTGTTACGGGAAACTTCTAGTTAATAATCTATAAAGAATGGTTAGTATAAAATTTTCACAATTTTTTAATATAGAACAATCATTATGATATTTACAATGATTGTTTAAAAATAGTATAATAATTACAAGAAGATAGATGAGCAAGAATATTTTTTTTAGTGCTTAAATCTAGTGAATATAAAGACAAAATAAAATCTAAGAAATTGAAAGGTGTGTTGGATTTGCTTTTTAAAAGAAAAAAAATATTCCCGTTATTAGGGTTTACGTTAATGGGTTTAGCAGTTGGGTTGTTTGTCTGGTACGAATGGTTTGGTGGACGAGAGCTGATTAACTACCAACAGGTGGTCGTTTTAAAACAAAACTTGAACAGGGGAGAAGAGGTAAAACCGGATAATTTAATGTACTTAATGGTAGAAAAGCAAAATGTTATTTCTGGAGCTATTACTGACCCAAATCAAATTGTAGGAAAAGATGTTAAAAACTTTGTTCCTGGTAAGGACCAACTAGTGAATGAATTTTTTGATAGGGCTGATCTTGTTTTACATAAAGGGGAATATGTAGCACAAATTCCTTCCGAATGGACTTTGGCTTTTCCTGATTCCATGAGAAGAGGAGATAATATTGCCATTTATGCTGTAAATTCTGGTAGTGATTTGATGAATAGTTTATCTAAGAAAATTGTTGCACATTCAAATACATCTAAAAATAAAGCAACAGATAATAATTCCAATACTCAGAATACAACAATTGATAGTGAGAGCTTAAATATCGACACTAGTAACTTAAATAAGATCCTTGAAGTTAAAGTAGCTTATGTAAAAGATAGTACAAATCATGAAGTGGTGACTGTTGGAAGTGGTGACCGTTTAAATGGTAGTGGTGATATTCATTCAGTTGAAATTATTACAACTACTGATAAATTTGAAAAAATTGAACAACAAATAAATAGTGGTGCGAAATTAATCATGATGTATACGGATGCAGGAAAGGGTGAATAACGTGAAGCTATTATTAATTAGTGAAGATGAAATGTTACTTAAAAGTTTTCAAGCATTAAATCATTTTGATGTAGCAGCACAAGCAGATTTAAGGAATGCTAATGAAATAAAACCTGAAATTTTAATCATTAGTGATCGTCAAGTTCATGAAAATAAGCTAATTGAAATGGCAGATGACCTAAATGAAATAAAGTATATTTTTTATATGGTCAGTGGACTGAAAAAGGAAAATGAACAAATTGAAGTCATTTTAAAATCAAAACATATCGAAATCATTCAGCCTCGTAGTTCGCACCAAGAAATTATTAATCATATTGTAAAGACTGTTACTCCTCAAAGGAAACTCAGTAATATTCACTTTTTCTTTGGTTCTGATAGAAAAGTAGGAACGACCATTACAACTCAAGCAATTGCAGAGCTTTTAGCTGAACACACAGATAAAAAAGTTCTGATGTTATCGTTAAATGACCGTCCTAATGACCAATATATTAATGTCACAGATAAATCAATTGATTCATTGAAAAGTAAATTGCAATCGAAGCTAATAACAATTAGCGATATTTTAAATGAAAGTTACTGCATTAATAATTTTTATTATCTACCTGGGCCAAGAGATATTTTAGGTGTTTTTAAATACACACCCGAAGACATTACCTACTTATTGGATTTACTAGAATTACAAAAGGATTGTATTACGTTAATTGATGGTGGTTCAGATTTATTTAATCCGTTGTCTGTAGCTGCTATTCAACTAGTTTCAAATCGTTATCTAATTACAACAAGTTCTCCTAGCGCAGTGGATAATTTTAAACGTGTAGAAAACCAATTATTAAGAAGCCCTATTTTTAATTTGAAAAATAATGACTTTCTCTTTATCTTGAACAAATTTGATGAATTAAATGATGCTTTGGCTTCCGATATTGCTAGTAATTATCGAATAACGATGATCGGGTTCTTACCATTAGTTAGTGAAAGCAAAAGTGAAAACGAGCGAAAAACTCTCAATGAAATGAATCAAGATTATAAGGAAAAGTTATATCTAATTACAAAGGTCATTGCGACAAAAGCAAATATAACCATGAAAGAAGCTGAATTCAAAAAATCAAGTCTCCTTCAAAAAGTGTTTGGAAGATAGGGGAGGATGAAAAATGGAAGATTTTCGTTTAGATCTTTATTTTGAAAATAAGTTAGAAGAACTTAGGCATTCAAAAGGAAAAATTCAAAGTGTTGTTAGGGATGAATACTTCTTTGAATTTCATGAGCTTTGTCAAGATATTAAAGAATATATGAGCTCAAAACTCAGTGAGGGATCAGAAAAGTTCATAGAGATTCAGAAGAAAGCTATAAGAGGGTACGAGAATGAAGTTAATTATTTTTTGAAAGAAATTGATAAATACCTTATTGATCACAATAAACAAGATGTATTATATCCGTCCTGGTATGACAGTTTAAAAATTGCTATTTTTCACGAAAGATGGGGATTTTCTGGAATTTATCAATGGCTAAAGATGAATAACAGTAGTTCTTGTAAAATCATTGGGGAACGAATTTATTTCATGGAAAATGGTAAACAAACTTTGCAAAGACAAACCATTTCCTCTGAGCGTTTAGAACAGCTAAAAAATGCACTCTTATTAGGCAATCCTGAAAAACGCAAAAATGATGACTATCATGAAGTTTATATGGCTGACGGTACTAGGATTGAGATATTCAATAAGGCGAAGCAACATTCAGTTGTTTTTAGAAAGTATGTAATAACTGCATATACATTCGAAGAACAGGTTCGATTGAAAACAATTATGCATGAAATGATTCCTTTACTTAAATCTATGGTTGCCTGTGGTTTTAATGTTATTTTTGGTGGACCCCCTAGAACTGGTAAAACATCCTATTTAACAACCTATCAAAGCTATGAAGATCCTACTTTAGAGGGTGTAATGATTGAAACTGATCCTGAAATACCATTGCACATCATTATGCCGACAGCACCAATTTTACAATTAATAGTCGATGATGAAGAACTTGAAAAGGTAATAAAACCATTAATGCGCTCTGATGGGGATTACCTTATTATGGGAGAAGCAAGAACAGGAAGAGCGCTAAATCTTGCCGTTGAAATCACAAAAAAAGGTACAAGGCGAGTAAAAATGTCCTTCCATACTGGTAGCCCTGTAAACTTCAGCTTTGATGTAGCACAAATGATTACAAAAGAAGTGGGTGGTGACATATGGGCTAATATGGTACAAGTTGCCGAGGGATTCCATTACATATTTGTCCTTCAGCAACTACCGTATGATAAGTCTATAAAAAAATTGAAAGGTATATATGAGTTAAGATTTGATGCTGAAACGCTTTTAATCAGTTCACATCAAATATGTAAATACGATCAACAGACTGATTCCTGGAGCTTCAAATATGACATTGGAGAACGGATAGAAGAAGTCGCATATGAAGAAGATCCATATTCGTTTGAAACTTTTAAGAGTGAGTTAAAACTACTTTCTGAAAAGTATCCAATGACAGAAAATCACGTAAAAATATCACCGTATAGTCGATTAATGACAGGGAACTTTGGAGTAGGAGGAGGGAGTTTACAAAATGTATCAAGTTGAGGACATTATAAGGTACTTACTTTGGTTTATGTTCTTTATAGGCCTTTGGCTAGTAATTTATCCCCTCATTACTCCTAATCTAAAGGGATTAAAATTAAAAAAAATATTAATGAAAAATATTCAGAAGAAGCCACTTATTTATAGGAAAATCGAAAAACTTTTACTTCAAACAACGAATTGGAAAGGTGACTTTGCTGTATATACGTTCATTTTTATTCTTATTCTGATTGGAGTTATCTCATTAGTAGGATTTCTAAAAAGTGGACAAACGATAATTACATCCATTTTGTTGTCTGTTATAGCATCCATAATGCCTGTATTATTCCTTTATTTTCGCCTAAGGCAACAAAGAATTAGAACCTCTCATGAAGGGCAATTCATGGTGACAGAACTCTTAAATAACTATCGAATATTTCATAACAATATATCTGAAGCACTGGATCATACAATTTTAACCTTAACAGAGCATCCAAACAGTAAAAAAGTTTTATCACAGTTAGCAATTGGATTAAAGGATTATCAAAATGAAAATGAGTTGCAGACGTTGATCAAAGACTTTAAAGAATCCATAAACACTACTTGGAGTGAACCTCTTGGAGCTTTAATACAAAATGCCTCTTTCCACGGTGATGATATTACAGAGGGCTTAATTGACATAACCAATGAATTGAAGGTCTTGGAACAATTAAAGGAAAAAAACAAACAAAATAATATTGAAGGCCTCATGTTACTTCAATTTCTAATTCCATTATTTATTATTGGTAGCTATTACGCTTTAATTAACTGGTTCGGATTTACAATAAAAAAACTGATTGATTATCAGTTCTTTAATAGTATGGGATTTACGACATTTTACTTCACTATGTTGTTTGTAGCTGTGACTTTCCTTGTATCTCTTTATTTAAAGCATGAGAAAAATGATTATTAAACCAAGGTGTGATTAGGACGATGCCATATTTAATATTAATTCTTTGGATAGTTGCTATCCTCTGTTTCTTGATAAAAAACGATCAAAGTAACAGATTTTTTAAGAAAAAAACGAAGCAACTTAATAAAATGCTTCAATCGTTGAAAAATGATTATAAAAATCATGAAATAACTGAAACGATGAAAGAGGCTGGCATACCGATAGATTTATATCGCTATCAGATATTACGGATTAGCATAGTTGTTCTTATCCTATTAGCTAGCTTCATAGCCATGTTTAAGGGTGAAAACGGAGCTCAAATTCGAATTCTATTTGCAATAGTCATTTTTATTTTGACAACACCTAAACAAAAAATGCTTGGAAGAAAGACTCTTTTTCAACTAATGATAGATCTTTCAATGGAACGAAAAAGAGAAATGTTTAATCAAGAATTATATATAGCTATTTCACAGCTAAAAACTACATTTTTAAATAAAAAAGAACGACCACCAAGTAGTGATTATATTTTAGAACAGGTAAGAAAGTACACCAATAAAACAAAAGATATTTTTAATCATATGTTAAGCATTTGGATGATCGGTGAAAAAGAGGCAGCCGTTGAATATTTTCAACAAGCAATAGGAACAAAAGAAGCTAAAAACTTAGGACAAGTTTTTCTGAAATTAGATGACTTAAATCCAATAGAAATGAAAAGGCAATTAGAGGTTTATCAGGAAATTTACCGATTAGAAAAAGAAACAAAAAAGTTAAAGAGAAATGCAAATCGTAGTACTATTTTGTTCATTTTCATTGTTGGTTGCTGCTTGATGGTTCTTATTAATTTCTTAACAGTTTCTTTTTATATAGATTACCAAAAACAACTATTTTCTATTCTTTAAGTTTAATAGAGCCAGATATTACTTGGCTTTAGAAATAAATTATTCCTTTAAGGAGGTGATAGTAGTGAAAGAACTTATCGTGCAAATTGGGCTTATAGCTCTTGGGGTTTGGCTTGCTTTGTCATTAATTCTAGGTTCAGGTTCAACCTCAATGAAAACAGGAGCAACTAATGTTGGCAATAAAATGAGTACGGATATTACAAGTTTTACAAGTGATACAACTACACCTTAAATTGAACATTTAAATGAGGGCATCGTCTTTGGAATGGTGTCCTCCAAATATAAGGAGAGATTACGATGAATCAATTTATTGTTGCTTCAGCGTTTTTTTTAATATTTTCGTGGATATTATTGCAATGGGTAGCAAATGAGAGAACTCATATGACTAGAGCAACATTTACCGAAATTGTGGAAACACATGCCCAAGAAGCCAGAGAAGCAGGATATTTTACTCCTGAAATTATAGATGCAATGAAACAGGACATTGAAAACGATATGGATATACCAGAAAGTGAAATTCAAATTACGGCAACGGATACTCCAAAATATAGGCAAACTTCATTTAATGATGACAACTTGATTTCATATACCGTTGAAATACCAATTAAAAGAGTAATAGCGATGTCGAGCTTTTTTGGTAATCAAGATAAGGATCATTACTGGTTTCCTATCTCAGGTAAGGTAGCCAGCGAATTGCAGGCCCCTCGATGAAATGGTTTATTTTAGGAACAGCATTCACATTAGTAGCAACACTTACCTTAATATTTCAGAATGACTACAATATGCACCAAGAACAAATGGATTATCTGAAATTTGTTGCTCAAGAGGCTTCTGCTGCAGCAAGCCAATATTTTTCTGAAGAAAAATATGGGGATGGTTACTTAGTTTATGATCAAGCGGAAGGGGAGAAAGCTGCAAGATCAGTTATTATCTCTCTATTAAAATTAAATCCTGATATGACACCTAGCTCAAATTCGTATTGGAAGGGGGTTGGTAATGTCACTTATGATTTAGAGTATTTTGATGAATCGAATTATTCCTTTCCATTCACCTATGTTTATACCCATCCGAAAGGCCAGACCACTTTAGTAATGAATGGTCCATCTGTTCTTATTCGAATCAATGTTGGGAAAGCAAAATATGATTGGTTTCAAAATGACACGGACTATTATCGAATCGGCGTTCATAGTTTTGATGAATAATTTTTTATCTTTATATAATAATGCTATATAATTATTTTGTCATTTATGGTATAATATTACTATAACCATAAGGGGGAGATTATTATGAAGAAAGCTATTCCAGTTATTTTGAGTTTATCCTTATTAGGGGCCGTTACACCAAGTTTTGTATCAAATAACAAAGTAGAGGCAGCAACAACAGTAAATACTAGTGCTTTTAATGATCCTAATCTTTATCAATACGCTTCTACAGATACATTTAAAGTAACAAATGGAACTTTATATTTAACCGATAGTAACGGAAAATTCTTTAAGCCAAGCGAATCATTAGTATCTAATAAAACTTTAGTTAGCGTTGCTAATTCTTTATTGGATAAACAAAGGTATTTAAGTGTATTTTATAACAATGATGGGGATTTTCCAGATAGCATAAATTTCGTGGTAGCTGCCAATCCTGTAGCTGCTAAAGTAGGTTTAAAACCAATTACTTATACTTATTATTTGAAAAATAAATATAAATTGCCCAGTTATAAAAATACGTATGCAAAGGCTTCAATGTTCCTAGATTATACTTGGTACGATGCTGTAAAAGATAAGAATTACTCAGATGTTTTCAAAGAAGATTTGTACCATTGTTTAGTAGCTCAATATGGTACATCACAAGGTTATCAAATTTTCAATTATATTTTGGCTAATCATATTAAATATAGAACTCAGATACCTAATGAAAATCAGGTAATTAGAATGTCAAAGAAAATTGGTAGTGAAACAGTTTATTTAACCATGTTAGATTCTGGGCTATATGTTGATTTCTCATAAATTAAGGAGGTTTATATGCGTGTAAAAGGCAATAAAATTATAGCCATCCTTATGATTACATTGGTATTGTTTTCAATTGTAACTCCAAGATCTGCCTTTGCTTACCCTGATAATGAAACTGATTTCTATAATTATATTAAAGATTTAGGCTATCAAGTTACATTACCAGATGGTAAAAAGGCAAATTGGATAGTTTATAGAGATTACAATGTAATTGTTTGGGGCTCTCCACATGGAAGTTATAAAAGTGACAGTCTTTGTGGTAACAGTGGAGAGTATCAAGATTTGGGATATAATAATCGTTCACAAGATGTAACCAATATGTGCTACCCAAATGATGCGACTAGTGGAACACACCCTAAATACTGGAACTATATAACAGTTGATGGAGCTAGCACTAGTTGGCAACAAATAAAAGATAGCAATGTTAAATCACAAATTAAAAATAGTTCTTGGACTGGGAATGGGGCTACGGCTAGCGATCCACTTTATTATAGTAATATTGGGAGTGAGGATAAGGTTAAAGTGGAGGTTCCTCCTACCTGGCGTGGTAAAGGATCTGTTTATACAAGAAATAGAGGGAAAAACGGAAAGGTCTATTATGCTACCTTTATTGTTCCGGCCATGGCTGGGGCTAATAATGCCATTGTAGATGGATCGTTTACTACTGATAAAGACACTTACACCATTGATACGGACATGGATAAAGTAACTGTAAATTATAATGTTATTGCGAATGCAAAAATTAGTGGATATATGTCTTATTCAGATATTTCGGCTTTGACAGCAACATATAAAAGTGCAAGTAAAACAACAGCTGGACAAGCATCTTCTACATTGCAATCAACTTTTGATTTAACACGTAGTAGTTATAAACCAGGAACATATACTCTTAATCTTGAAGGAAATGTTTCTGTTAAAACAAAGTTTGGTGATAGTGAATCGAAGAAAGTCTTTAAAACTATTACTCTAGTTGTAAAAGCATCGACAAAACCGATTATGTCAGCTACAGGGAGTACAAATCCCTCAACAAAAACCTTTGATGCTGGAACAACAGTTACGGATGTTCCTGTTCAAGTAACAGTAAATGGAGCATTATCAGGAGTAGATCCTAGTAAAATTACAAAATATCAATTATTAGCAAGAAAACAAGAGGATAAGACGGACACGCTAAAAGAATTTACCGGAACAGCTGCACAGAAACTTACTCAATCAAATATGTTCAATTTTACCATTTCTTCAACTAAAATAGGTACAACTGAATATACTCAAAACTTTGCTATTAGTGCAAAAGCCTATTTAAATGATGGGAATGTTATAACAGGTTCAACAACTGTCATAACAACTGTTATTCCACCAGGAGCAACACCACCGGCCCCACCTCCAACAGTGGACCCAGGGCCATCAAATGAACCTCCAACGGTTACGATATTTGGTCCAACTATTGCGAGGGCAGGAGATAATGTGTTTTTAAGTTCCAACCCACAAGATGTAGATGGAACGATTGTGTCACAATCATGGTCAATACCAGGAGCGACAGGAGATATAGCAGGCACTTCAGGTAGTATCATTTATCCATTTGAAGGCAACTATACAGAATCCACTACTGTTACTGATGACCAAGGGGCAACTGGAAGTGACATTCACCAGATAACAGTTACACCCCCTTATCCACATGCTTATTTTGATGTAAATGGAGCATTAAAGGAAAATAGAAAAGTTGAATTAACGGACCGAACTGACACTCCAGTATTATATCCGATTGATTGGAGCAAATCTTACTGGACAATTACAGCAAATGATCCCACAGAACAAGGGGATATAAAGTACATTGGTAATCTTTCAGGGGATACAAGTAATGTAATTGATTCTTTATATAAAAAATCAGGGGATTACACTGTAAAACTTTTTGTGACGAATACGGCAGGATATTCTGACTCTTATCAGCGTGTAATTCATATTGATTCTGACCAAGCGCCTGTAGCAGACTTTTCTACTGTTACAACTATCTATCGAGATAATGTCAATAATGACAATGCAACCATTCAATTAACAGATGCTTCCTATTCACCAGATGACGATCTAATAAAACAACGTATTTGGAAATATAAGTTTGATTCCAATAATAACGGTAGTTTTGATGATGAACAATGGCAAACAATAGATGATACGAACTTAGAAGCTCCTAGTTTTGAAGTATCACATGTAGGTAAGTATCTTATTGAAGAAGAAGTAGTTGAAGATTTTGGACAAGAAACCATTCCTCAATTTATCTCTGATAGTGATTATAAAACAGGAAATACGGACAATAAACCTATTGCGGAAAAAGTGGTGGAAGTTAAAAATCTTGCGCCTGTGGTAAGTTTTGATGTAGGGAAAAGAAAAACTGTAAATTTACAAGTTTCATTGGGTTACACTTCAGCAGTAACAGATATTAATGCATTAACAACTAAAATCAATTCCATAATAAAGCCATCTTTGTCAGCAGATAATATCGACCTGGATCTGAGTGTTGAAAATACATCATTTGAAAAAAACCCGGCAAATGTTCCTCCAATTGATACTCAATTAGGATGTACTCCACCTCCAGATGGATATATTTATGATCAACAAATTGTAGCGCCAAGTGGTTACATAAATAACATTAATTTAGATTACACGAATTATTCATATTATGTAATAGCAGCAGCTAATACACAAAATCTAAGATGGTGTACTTGGAGAAGTAACGGTTACACAACTATCGATGATCAAGGTTATTTACCTGATGGAACAAATCAAATTGAGGGTGGGGGGTTGCCAGCAACCTTTAATGTCTACAAAAAAAATAGAACTAAAGTTCCGTTTAAGATTACGAAAAAAGATAATGAATCTGGTTTTGCTGTATTAATTCATGATAAACAATTATCAACCACTGAACATGATATGATTTTAGGTAATTTACAAACATCAGGCGCAACATTCATAGGATTAGGTACAACTTCAAATCAGTCTCAAATGCAAGATTTGATCAATAGTAATAGCTACAATGGTACTTATTATGACAATTCCAATATAGATAGTGATTTACAACAAATATCTGATTATATTATTCAAAAACTTGATAGAACTAATATTGATGTAGATCTAGCAGTTGGGGATAGTGCAGTTAGTCAGGATGTAATCACTTCAAAATTTAATGCAATTGTATTGCCTAAATTAAACGATGCTGGAATTGATGTTACTACATTAAAAACTACACAAGGAGTTTTTAATAGTAACAGTAGTGTTTGGAATAATTCCTATAATTATCCAGGAATTAATGATTCGACTCATTATCAACCCACAATAAATTATTCTTATCCTTTAAATGATGGAAAAGTTTATTTTGTAGTATCATATTCTAAATACTATGGAGAAGGTCAAAATCATTATTCATTACAGTTATTTGATGGAGTTACTAATTCGGTAAAAATAATAGATGATGATATTCCACAAGGGTATGGCCAACAAGCTTTTGTAATTGATAATCAGGGGAATATGTATTTTTCATCTTCTGTTGGATTTACAAAATATAATCCTCATACTGACTCAAAAACTGTTTTAGTTCCAAACGCATCTTTAAATATGACATATGATATACCAGCTAATTTCAAGTTAGATTCAAATAGAAACATAATTTATTACTTTTCAACATATAGCGCAACAAACTATTTATGTAAATTAGATTTAACGACAAATACAATTCAGAGAACCCTTATTGCTAATTTACCTAATATTGCAGGTAATCTCGGTTATTATTATGGAATAAATGTGAATAGTGATGGAAATTTGATTGTAAGTGATAATGTTTTTAATCAATATTATAAAATAGACGTCACTAATAATTCAGCAACTCCATTAACTAATTTAACGGGTGTTCGTAGTTTGAATTATGACTCTACTAGTAATATATTTGCATATGTAACTAATAGTGGAAATATAAACGTTTCTAATAACGGAAGTGTAAGTACAATTGCAACTGTTCCTTCGGGAGTTTATTCAAATACATTTGCCACACTTTCACACAATGGACAATACGTCTATATTTCAACTTATGATACTATTAGTGCTAAATATACGTCATATAGACTTAATTTAAAAACAAATGCAAAAGACACATATTTTTCGCCTATATCAAGTTACTATGAATATGCAGGCAAAATTTCTGTAAGTCTTGATGATTCAAAAATATCATGGCCTAGCCATCACGTTTTAGATGTTCAAAGTTTATCTATTCCGAATGTGTTTAACGTTAATCCTACAGGTAATCAACATTTTGCAGCTATATTTGAAAATAATGCGTTTAATTCTTCAGGATTAAGTGTGGTAACTTCGAAGTTACCCTCGTTAAATGTAGACCTAATTGGTGTAGGAAATAGTACAAATCAATCCCAGATAAACACATTAATTTCTGCAAATAATAATGTTGGAACATTTTTGGATGGTACTGATATTGATACAGCAATGAATCAGTTAGGTGACTATATAATAAAAGAAGTTAATGCGAAGATAGACCAAAAGGTTATTTATATAACTACAGATGACGTTGCTAATTATTTCCCTTACTTTAACGATACTGAAGGAGATCCAAAATATACGCTTTCAGGTAATACAGGAGAAAATTGGCGTTATGTTCATGATTCTAGTGTCTTTGAAAATAGTAATGGAACAGCCCCTTTTAATAATCAAAATTTAACTACTCCCATTACGAAATTTGATCGAGTAGGAAAATATAATGTTTATTATTCTGCAAGGGATAATCCTGTAGGTACTGAAGACCATTTCGACAACTACAGAATGTGGTCACAAGATACAAATTATACTATCTATGTACACAGAAAACCTGTGGCAAACTTTAATTTTACATTAAATAAAAGTACAGGTGATTATACTTTAACAAATGCAGGCTATGATTTAGACAAGTATAGTATAAACATTGGAAATGGGCCTGGATTACAAGGTTTATCTTATCAATGGAGAGTGACTGGAACTGACTTATGGCAGGATGGTTTACCTCCAAGTCCCCTAGCTAAGGCATCTTATGATATTCAACAGACTGTTCTTGATTTTCAAGGTGCAACCCAAAGTATTATCAAAACAATTGATGCAACAGGAATTAATCAACCACCTGTAGCAGACTTTAGTAATCCTGACACAGTAGTTCAGGGAACAAATGTAACTTTCAAAAATCTAAGTTATGATCCAAATGGAGATACCTTGACAGCTCAATGGTGGATAAGTCCTAAAGGGAAAAATACTTTTACCTCTATGTCAACTGTTTTTGAGCCAACACAAATAATGAATACTATTGGTGATTTTGATGTCAAACTTCGAGTTACAGACCCTCAAGGGGCCTATGATGAAGTAACTAAATCGATAACAGTAGTTAATAAAAATCTGCCACCAAAGGCAGGATTTACCTGTCAAAATCCTTACTTCATTGGGGATACAATGATTTTTCAATCAACTGCAACAGATCCTGAAAATGACCCTTTGACTTATACTTATACAGTCAAAAAACCAGATGGAACAACAACAACTTATAACTCAGGAGATCCACAGGTTAATGGAAATGGAGATTTAACTTTAGTTGCAAACAATCATAATACTGATTTAGGAAATTGGGAGATTTCGCAGCAAGTAAGTGATGGCCAGTACACAGATACGGCAACCGCATCTGTTACGGTACTAGATCAAACAATTAAAGGTGCTGTAAGCCATACTCCTAAATGGGATCAAAATAGGCAGCAATACAACTTAGAGAAAAGTGGAACACCTGATAATCCAAGAGGGCCATCCGTCTTTTTCCCAGGGGAGAAATTCATGCTAAATGCGAATGGGACTCAAACGGCAACCAAAGTCGAGGTTAAAATTTTAGAGTATCCTCAATTCGATACTACCTTAACCAAAGTGGGGGGAAGTTGGGAAGGAGACTTATGGGATCCTTCTATGATTGACCTATTTACAAATGAACCATTAACCTTTGAGTTTATCGCAACATATGCAAATGGATGGATTAGCGAAGATCAGGAACAAGTACAAATAGAAGATGATCAATATTGGAGACAGCATACTTTATTCTAATTAAAGAGGATGGTTTCATCCTCTTTTTTTATTGAATTTGTTTCAACACTATCAACTGCCTTAAGGCAGCTTTTTTTATTTTTTTGTAAGTAATAAGTATATTTTTATTAAACTTAAATAATAAAATAATATTTACAATAATAATTAGAAAGTTGTATAATAATTACAACTAGATACATAAATTTTTGAAGTGTGATTTTAACATCACTAATTTTTTTTGAAACATTATCTAGTTATTTCCTAGATTGGAAAGGAGAGATGTAAAAATTATATCTTTAATAAGATATTAAACATTTAGTAAATAATGGATTTTCATTGTTTTATTATCCCATTAGTGTATAAAAACAATACGAAATTTGATATTATAGGAGGTGAAAACACTAAATTTTTAATAAATGGAGTTAATAAACAATGAGAATACCACGTACATGCCGTGTTAGAGAAGCGACCTTAAAAGCATATTATTATTTGAGAGCGACTTTCAAAATTGAATCAAAAGAAAGTGAATCATTTGTTTTCGAGCAGATTATTCTTGATGGAATTGAAAAGGTTGAGGAATTGGCAAAAGAGGGAAAAACCGTGATCATTTCTAGTTTTCGTGGAAAACGATATGTAATCGGAGGAAACCTTACTGAAGAAACAAACAACCTTATTAGCGGACTTTGCGAGAAATACAATTGGCAAATTCAAGAATGTATCGAAATCTTGATTTACTTTAGTTCCATGCAACGTTTTAATGAAGAGGAAAAAGTCTTCTTTGGGTTGCATGATATGAAAATCGCCATTTTATAACAAATAATGATTGTAAAGGGATTGCCTCTAATGGTAATCCTTTTTTGTTTGCTTAAGAAAACGAGAAAGGGTCTGATAATGAGAAAAATTAATCACGAAAGGGACCCCGTTCAAGTTCTAATTTGGAATATTTATCAGGATCAATACGATAAGATAGCCAAAATGTGTTTAGATGGTAAATCTTACAGTGAAGTAATTCGAAGAATTGTAGATGATGCGATTGAACAGAAATTGGACGAGTCCTTTTATCCAAAAAAACAAACCAGTCGTTCCTTGAAAAAGATCCAAATAAACATTACGAAAAAACAATATGAGTGGTTTATTTTGAAATTTCCAGGGAGAAAGAAAGCTGAAGGGTTACGCTATATTATTGATTCTTATTATGAGAAAAGGGGAATGTAGAAAATGGGTGCATGGTCATCACTTATTACAGGTGAATTAAATAATGATAAAACATATTTACTTGCAATATTCGTTGCTGTTGGATTAGTAAGAATTGTTATTGAAGCAATTAAATATAAAACAGGTACAGATGATGAACGATTAGATGCTAAAAAGGCGATTCGTGGAAGTGTAATGTGGTTTATGGGGTTACCGTTTGCTCTTTGGCTTGCTGCTTATATTTATGCGAAAGCGAAGGGTATAGCTTAATTGGACTTTAATCAACTTTTAAAAGGTTTAAGTTGGTTTGGGGAAAAATTAAACGAAGCAGTTTGGGGAGTAGCTTACCAAGCTGCTTCGAATTTCGCCTCTGAAGCATTTTCCCTTATAGTTAAATATATTTGTCAGCAAACGGATCCCCAAAAATTATTTGATTATTCTTCGTATTTACACGCCATGCAAGCGATAGCGCTTGCTTTATTATTAGTAGCCATTGCTTGGGAAGGAATTAAATATCAAAGTGGAACGTTAGGAGAGGAAATCACGTTTCAAACCCTAGCAATGAGAGTGTTTTTTGCTGCCATCTCAATTTACTTTTTACCTTGGTCTATGACTAATTTGTTTATCAAAATCAATAATTACATGGTCCAAATGATTACAGCTGCAGGAATAAAGATAACAACAGGACATACTGTTTTTTCTTTAATAATGGCTCCTCAAGATCTCACTCAGATGATTGTATTAATGTTTGTAATCTTAGCAATTGCCTTTGTTGGGTTATCGATTGTAGCTGGCATGCGTTACATCGAAATCATTATTTTAACACTTATAGCCCCTTTAGCAGCAGTATCGATTGTTCGAGGAGGAGACCTTCTAGATACCTGGATTAGAGAAACGATTGCAGTAGTATTCACTCAATCCTTACAAATTTTTTTGCTAGAACTTCTGGCTAATATTTTAGGTAAAATGTCCTCTTCGCCTTTAGAAATGTATGTCCCAGCAATTGGTTGTACGATTGTAATGATAATGGGTCCAAACGCTTTAAGAAAATTTGTATATTCTACAGGTGCGGGTTCTGCAGGTGCACGTCAAGTTGGAAATGCTGGAAGAATGGCTGTTTATAAAGCCATTGCAACTGGCGCAATGAAATAGGAGGGGCACTGGTGAAAGGAAAAAGAAGTATACCGACTAATGTTGATGGGCGTATTAAAGTGGGGCCATTTCCACTAAAAAATTTTTTTAAATGGGTGCCTTTTGCTCTAGCTTTTATTTACATTTTCATTAAAAATCCAGGGATATCCACTATTCTTATTGCTATAACAGGTGCAGGATTTACAGCAATTCCATTTATGGAATTTCGTTTTAAACAAACCGGTTGGGATTTTGTAAAGGAAATCATTCGCTATGATTTAAGAGCGTTATTAGCTGATTTTTTCCCTAATACCTTTAAACATAAAGAAGTACATTTTGAAAGGAGTTTAGTGGATGATTCCCATCTTCAAAGGTTCACGTTCAACAAAAAAGTCTATGAATTCAACCACAACCAAAGGGAAGAACGCAAGAAGCACAAACAAAATAATGAATCAGTTTCCAATTAAATATTTGGAAGAAGATGAAAATCTAAATGATGATTATGCACCAGGTGCGGTTTATCAAACGGTAGATAAAAGATATAAAATGACGGCTAGAGTTTCCCCTATAAATGGGGAATTAATTGGAGATGATGAATTAACAGATGTTTACGATGCTATTCGAACAGGGCTAGGAAGCTATAGCTCAGGAAGATTTGGTATTTATATTCAATCTGAAAAGATAAATATTGAATCCAATATTCGTTACATTGAAGATTATAAAATGCGAATTAATGAAGAGCATAAAATCGAAGCTCTTGAAGACCAACGGTCTTTCCTAGAAACCATGACAGATAAAAGCCGGAATGTCTTTAATTTTTATATTACGATTGAAAGTTCTCAATCAAAATATGAAATAGCCAGGCAAATGTTAGAAGATGATATGAATTCTATAAAAGAGGAATTTGCTATAGAAGATATGGAAGTGCGGCCTTTAGGGGGTACGGAACTAAAACGTTTCTTATATGAACAAATGAATCCACAAACTTCTAATGTAGAAGAATTTCATAAGGATTGGTCACTTAGTGAAATCCAACCTCAAAATTTGGAATTTTCCACAAAAGAAGGAGATACCCTCTTTAATGATGGTATGTATTATCGTTACATTACCATTGACCGTTTTCCAAAAACGGTTGATGAATATAGATGGTTACGAAAGCTATTTACCGTAAAAGGTGATATAGATGTAGCCATCACGTTAAATCCAAAAAACAAATCTAAAATACAAGAAGAATTATCGAGAGCTTCTTCAGAATTAAATGTAAAGGCAAGAGAAGCTAAACAGAAAAAAGATCAATTAAGATATCAAAAACAACAAGAAACAGCAGATAAGTTAATTGAAGAAATCGGAGACGAAAATAATACTCTTTACGATGTGAATTTTACTATTGGTATTCGTGCAGAAGACAAGGAAAAGCTTAAAACCCTTGTTACACTTGTGCGTAACCGTCTATCTGGTATAGGGTGCAAATCGTTTCCAATCCGAAACAAAGAACTTGAACCATTTTGGTTAACCCTTCCTATTCTATATGATTCAGAAATTAATAGAAATGTAGTCTGGAATCTTACAACCTCAGATGTTGCTTCTCTTATACCTTTTGATTCTAGTGAGTTAATGGAACGAAAGGGAATCTTACAAGGGGATAACGTGACAAGTAATGGCTTGGTTATCGTAGATCCATTTGACAAGAAAAAATATGATAATACCCATATGGCTGTAATTGCATATTCAGGTTCAGGGAAAACCTTCTATCTTTCTTGTGATGCTATCCGTCACATGCCATATCGTGATTACATTGTTATGTTTAAGGTAGAAGAAGAAGAAGGCGATCTAAACTTTCCATTTGCAACAACAGTTCAGTTTTCGCCAACTAAGAATTTCGTAACTAATCCCTTTCATATTCGAAATGCCATTATGGATTCAGAAGGAAATGATGATGGATCCAATGATATCGGAGGATTCTTAGCAAGAAAAATTATGGATACCATTACCTTCTTTAAATGGATTTATCCTGAAATGACCTCTTATGATGAATCTCTATTAGAAATGGCTATTCGTAAAGCTTATGCAAAAGAAGGATTAACTTTTGAAAGTACAGAACTTCCAGAGAAGTTTCCCACTCTTTCCACATTGGAAGAGGTAATCACCGAAATGATTGAAAAGGGTATGTCAGATAAGGAGAAAGAACACCTAGTTAATATGAAGGCCGTTTTTAATCCTTATACTCATGGTGCCTATTCTAAGATGTTTAACGAACAAACCAATTGGGAGTTTGAGCCTTTTACTGTTTTAGATATTTCCAAAGTATCTGATGCAGTTCGAAAGCCTTTATATGACATAATCCTTAAGGATTTATGGCAGTTTTGCAAAACTGACCGGACGAAGGAAAAAAGAATTTACATTGATGAAGCACACGAATTCGCGGACCCTAAGAGGCCACAAACATTAGAGTTTATTTCTACATTAATCAAACGTGGTCGTAAATATGGTGTAAGTATTGTAACGGCTACACAAAACCTACCTGACTTCTTATCGATTGAACGACATGGACAAGCTATTATCGATAACAGTCACTTTAAGCTATTTCTAAGTATTGGAGAAAACGACCATAAATTAGTAGAAACTCTTTATAATTTCTCAGAACACGAAATGAAGATTTTGAAGAGAAAGAAAAAATCACGTCAGCGAAAAGGCCGAGGAATTTTTATTGCAGGATCGCAACGAGTAGAGCTGCAAGTTAAGGCGAGTCCGTGGGAGTTAGAAATGGTTGACCCTAGCCAATTTGAAGAAATTTATAAGAAAAAATCAAGATATCGTAAAACAAGTTAAAAAGGGGCTTATGCCCCTTTTTTGAAAGGAGTGAAGGCTACATTGTCAGTAGCAGCAGCAATCAAGGCAGGGCTATTTATTAAAAAGTATTGGAAACAAATATTAGCTGCTGTCTTTGTTATTGTAATAATGGCTTTAATCATTCCGGCTGCTCTTATGGCTTCTTTTATGCCAGGAGGACAGGATTCTGATAATCAAAAATATATTCAAGTAGCAAATGAATTAGGAATTCCTTGGCAGGATTTAATTGCTTTTGATATGGTCCATCATGACAATAATTTAGAGGGAAGAGATCCGAACGATTCTGCTAAATACTTTTTACAGATAAGGTATGAGGAATTCATACCAGCCAATCAAAAATGCGTTAAAACTCAAGGCCAAAAATGTTTGCAGTATCAACAAGTTCCTGAAAAAGTAACCTATTCAAAAACGATGCAAGGTTATTCTGAACTTACTAGTTTCTTTAATTCCTATGGGGCACCCAATAAGTCTTTATCTAGTATTATAGATTCTATCAATTCAAGCACGAATAGAAGAGTAATTGTAACCGTCTTAAGTACTGATCAAGCCATGATACAAGCTGGTTTTACTGATTCACAAAAAAACCAATTTAATGATATTGAACAAAGTGGAGTTTTACAAGAAATGTATCCGGAATATGATGGTGTGGGCCTTATTCCTGGGGCGTGTATAAATAATGTTTCGCCTAATGGAAAGGCAAAAGCCAACGCTATGGTCCAAAGTTATACTTCCACTATTACAAAATATGCGAAGCAATATGGCATACTGCCGTATGTTGAAGTTATAAAAGCAATGATGATGCAAGAATCAGGAGGATCCGGAAGGGACCCGATGCAAGCCTCAGAAAGCGGCTTTGCAAATGAATTTCAAGCTTGCCAAGGGAAAACAGGCCCCGAACGAGTTGGATGTATTACAAACCCTGAAGACTCTATAAAAGCAGGAGTACAAGTTTTTAAATCTACGATTGTATTAGCGAATTACGATATTCCTATAGCTATTCAAACCTATAATTTTGGTTCTTATTTTGCTACATGGATTAAAGAGCATGGAGGAAAATATACGGTTGAAATGGCTCAACTTTATTCGAATACAATCATGAAACAAGCTGGAGAAGGGTTAGGTACCCCAACATATGCAGAACATTTATTGACCACTTATTACCAAGATCCAGGCTGTACAGCTAGTAGTATTTCACCGGATATGGTAGGTGCAAATGATTGGGTGTGGCCAACAAAATCAAAGAGGGTAACAGCAACTTTTGATGAAATACATAATGGAAAACCTCATAATGCCGTTGATATTGGGGCTACAATACCAGGAGTCCCAGGAGACCCCGTTTGGGCTATGGCTGATGGAGTGGTTATACAAGTGGGTCCAATCACGGATGGAGGACGAGCTGTGTTTATTCAACATGATAACAACGTCATTTCAAGATACATTCACCTAAGTGCTTATTCCGTAAAGATAGGACAAAAGGTAACAAAAGGCCAAATCATTGGAAAAATGGGTGGTTCAAGTGGTACAACAACAACGGTTATTGATAATGTATACCCAATTCATTTAGATTTTCAAATTAAAGTAAATGGGAATCCCGTGGATCCATTACAGTTCTTCCCTAACATTAACAAATAGGAGGATGCTATGAATTTCTTTTCAAGAGATACGTTGAAGAAATTTGGTTTGAGCATTTTGTTCATTTTGCTAAGTTTCCTATTTTATTACTTTAATAGTTCGTCAGATCATTCAAATAAGGAAACCATTCATAAGCCAAAACAAATACAAGAGTCCTTTGAAAATGAAAGTAAACCGGAAACCTTTATTCCCACAGATCAAATAAATGATTATGTCATGAAGGCATTTCTTCAGGAGTTAATTGGAACGGATTATACTTTGTTGGTTAATTTATTTTCATCTGAAATGTTAGACAAAAATATTAATACAATGAATGATGATCAATTACAAAATTACGCACAAGAAATAGGCAAAAAGATTAAGAATAATAAGGATTTAGTCGTTTCTCGAATTTTATCCGTTTCAAGTTTAAAAGATGGTGGGAAAGTGTATCAAATTGAAATGGAATTTCGAGACGGAACGAAAAAGATCATTCAGATTACTACTAAGAATGGAAAAATAATTACTCCAATAAGGGATCTCTTTTAGGTGAAAAAATGCACTTACTTGTAAATAGGATTTTAACCATGTCTGAATATGAAATCTTGCTTTTCCTCACTCCAAGACAATACGAGGCAATCTTAAAGTTATTTGGCTCTGAATCTGAATTTGTTCGATTCTATAAAGTATTAGCAAGTAAAGCGAAGAATCCATATTTTTGGGGACCGAATGGATTTGTAAAGAATTGCCTTGGGATTGAAAATAAAAGCATCCAAATAATTAAAAGAAAAGGAGGGATCTCTTTTAAAAGAAATAAAATAAGGGTTGCCCGATAGCACGACAGCTGAAGCGAAAAAGAAAAGCGCCTTCGAGAAAGATGATTAGTGATAATAAAGCCACTAATAAATGCATTTTGAAACCTTTGTTTTTACATTGTTTTAATTCGACTCTCAAAAATAAAGTTGTTTAAAAGGAGATAGAGAAATGTTTGTTAATTATAATTTAGAAGATATAAAAAGTGGAAAAGTGAGTTTAAATAAAGAAGCTCAAAAAGAAGATATGATGTTAATTGTTCAGTCTTTCGAAAGGGAATGTATTGATATTATTAATTGGCGGTTGTTTGAAATTGCAAAAACTACTACGGCTAGAGTATATGGATTTGAAAATAAAAATAACTATGTTTATATGAAGATAACTAGTACTGGGGAAGTATTACCATGTTACTTTAAAAATCATGATTTAGATGGATATAGTGTATTTGTGGCTGATTCAATTAACGAAGCAATAAGACTATATGAAAATTCATATGAACCTAAATCACTTAACTTATAGATTAATTTTTAAACGACTTTAATCTACTTTTTAAACAACTATTTTATTTTTTAATCATCTTTATTATTTCTACACACCGTTTGCCCTGGGGCCGTACTGAACGAGTCGGAAAAGCGAAAGATCAAAAACATAAGATGAATGCAAGGAAAGCAGCCAAAAAACCGGCTGCTCCTTTTTTTCTTCTTTCAAACCTTGGGCTTGGCCCAAACCCACAAGGGGAAATCTTCCCCTTGACCCCATTATAAACTCCCCCATCCCCCTCATTTTTGAGGGGGCTCCCTCGCCGGTAGGCAGGAACAAACGTGTTTGTTCAATGCCAAGAGGGTTTGAGTGCAGTGAGTTCGTCAACTCCTTAAATTCCTTCCACTTCGTTCCAGTCAGACATTTACCGTTGACAAACGCCATACAAGGCGATTCTAGCGTTAATAAGCGGGCACCCCTATTTAGAGAACCTTAAGCTTGCAATGGGCTTTTTATAGCCTTTTAATAGAGAATTTATCGCGGTAATTTTATAAACATCGCTACTGTATCCTTGTAAGAAAGTTTAATAAGAAATAGGCTAAATACGTTGATCTATCATCACAACAAGTTTTTATCTTTAAAAAAAGATTGATGTAACTTTATAAAAAAGTTTGTTAAGAAATAGGTAAAAAACATTGATTTATTATCACAACTTTTATTATGTTTTGAAAAAAAGATTGATTGAACAAAACCTAATGGTTCACCAAGTTTCAGCCAAAATATTTTAGAATAAAGTTTGTTCAAAAATTCCATGAACCATTAAATATTTTACTTCGTAACTTAGTATTATTTTTATATTCTTCAAATTCCTTAACCCAATCAACAGGATTATCAGGGTCTAATGAAACGCAAGGAAGAATGTTCTGTTCTTTTAAATACAGTTTGTTCAATTCATCCTTTGAAATTCTTTGTTCTCTTTTATGTTGTAAAAGATTAAGAAGCTCGAGATTCGTTTTAGACTCTTTTGATACTATCTCAGCAAATTCTTCTCGTTTATATCTTGTATAAGGCTTATTTAAACGGACAAATTTAGCTAATTTCCATTTTGGAAGGTTATCACAAGTTAAACTGATTATAACTTCTTCTTTTGACCACATAATCTGATTCGTTCCTTCCTTATTTTCAATATAAATAGGTTTTCCAAAAAGGATGGATTTATTACTTAAAGTTAATTGTATAGCTAAATGAAATGGTACATCTTTCTTCAAAACGGTATAACTTTCTTTTAAACGGTACGTCTTTCTTTTAAATCCACAATTGAGCAAAATATTAAACTTTACTTAGTTTCTAATCCCTTATTTTATAAAAAATGTTTAATCAAAATCAAAACTAACAATATGTTATCGCACAAAGGAGGTTGATTTAGCGTATTCCCTTGGCCTCTTTTTCTCGAATAGATAGTAATTTATGTTAAATGGATAATAAAAATCGATTTATGGATAGAAAAACAGCAAAAATGGATAGAACTTTATTTTAAATCTACAGTAATGTAAAAAATTCAATAAAAAACTATTGATTATTATATATTATTATATTATAATTATATATAGATAAACATAGTTAAATGAGGTGAAAAGGTGGTTAAAATTCTAGAGTTATTTGGAGGAATAGGTGCACCACGTAAAGCGCTAATAAATCTTGGAATAGATCATAAATGCATTGATTATGTAGAATGGCAACCAAATAGGGTAAAAGCTTATAACGCTCTTTATGACCATCTACATAAGCCTCAAGATGTTAGAGGTTGGAATTTGAAACCAGACATATTAGTACACGGCTCTCCATGTCAGGATAACAGTAGAGCAAACAAACAACGAAAAGGGACAGGAAAAGAATCACGTTCGCAATTGATGATGGAAACGTTAAGGATTATTAAAGAAATGGGTAATTGGAAACCAAAAGTAGTAATTTGGGAAAACGTAAAAGGTGTTTTGGATCATAACGTGATTCCCATATTTAATTACTATCTGCAAGAAATGAAAAAGCTGGGATATACAAATTCATTCGATGTATTGGATGCTAGAGATTTTGGAATCCCTCATGCACGTGAAAGAGTGTTTTGTATTTCGATATTAGGGGATGCAGCTTTTGATTTTAGTAAGTTGGAACACCAACCTCTGAGGAATATGAAAGAGTTTCTAGAATTTGGACCAGATGATAAAATACCTGAACAATACCTTATTAACATTCCATCAATGCTTAATAGGATTAAAGAATTTAATCCTAACCCATTAGGAATGTATAAGCGACAATTAGCCGTTATTGATCGTTATTGATACACAATAACAGAAAGGCAAGATAGATGCCCAAATGCAGGCATTATCCGATTAAATAAGCCACAATATCGATATTTGACAGAACGTGAGTGTTGGCGTTTGCTAGGATTCAGTGATGATGATTTTGAGCTTATGTTGAAGGAATTTCCGACAAAAGAAGGCAAGCGTAATGCAACTCTATATGCATTAGCTGGTAATAGTATTGTTGTACAAGTGTTAGAGGCTATTTTCAAAGTAATTATAAATGAGGATTATGCAACTGAATTTATTACAGAAACAAATGGGCAAATACAACTCGTTTGTTAAAAATAAGGAATTTTCTTTTACATTTTATATAGCTTTATATTATAATTATAAGGAGTTTGGTAAAAATGATCAAAGTACTAAAAAAATGTATGGTTCGACTTGTTATTTTAGGGGTAATTTTTTTAGGTGCTGAATTAGTGGTAAATCACGCATTAAAGGAAAAAAATTATATGACGATTGTAGTCCAGCCTGGTGATTCCGTTTGGGCAATTGCAAGTGAGGTTTCTGCTAAAGATCATCAAGATAAAGAATCGATTGTAGAGTGGATTCTGAAAGAAAATAATTTACTAGATTCTACAATTAAGCCAGGACAAAAACTTACAATCCCTATTAATACAGTACAGCAAGCACCAGGAAACGAGGTGGCATTAAATAAATGATGGTACCAGTAGAAAAAGCCACATATGAGAAGATAGAAGAACAAATGAATTCCCTTAGAATTCAGTTAACATTGTTAGTAAATAACTATGGCATTAATCATTCTTGTGTTATTAAATGCAGCCAGGAATTAGATAAATATATATTTCAAATTCAAACTTTTAATCAATGTAGCCATTCATAGGATTGGCTGCTTAAGGAGGATATTTATGTCAAAAACAATCTACCAAATTCCAACAGAAACACTAGTAATCCCTTATAATGAAAGAGAGGTTGAATATGAAGTAAAGGAGAACAAGTAAATTATGAGTGTGATTCTAAATAAAGATGAACGTGAAAATTTACTTTCTTCATTGACTGAGCACCAAAGAGATTTCATCGTGAACCATGTTAAAAGAGGAAAGAAAACAGTATTTGCAAATGAAATGGCAAGAGACAAAGGACTTTTTATTCCTGACACAGCAACTAATGATGAAATAGAAATGCTTCTAGATGAATGGATCCTAGAGGATTACATTGATAATGGATTTATTAATCCTGAAACTCCTTGTGAGTGTGGAAGGCCTTTGAGATATCAATACATTGTTAAACATAAAAAAACAAATGAAGTAAGGAGGTTTGGAATTAACCATTTTGAAGAGCATACTGGAATTCCAGCTGAAGTTGTAAATGCTATAAAAAGGGAATTTAGCTTCATAGATTACGAAATGGACGAGATCCTTCAGAAAATCAATACTGGATGGACATTAGATAATGAGATACCTTATATTCCAAGGGATTTTGAATTTCCAAAAGGGATACAGGAATTTCTATTGTTCAATGTTCCCCTGCTAGATAGAGATATAAAGCGTTTGAAAACGCTTATGGCTGAATTCTTGTTTAAACAAGAATTGCAGCGTGAAGAGCAAGAAGAAGTTATGGAGTTAGAATCAATTCCTTATGTTGAGGATCAAGTTGCCTTTGAGTTTTTTCAAGAAGAGCCTAAGCCAATAAGCGAAAAACCATTGCCTTTAGGACCAAAGCTTTCAGAGCCTTTAAGGGATGCTGTTAGGGGGTATCTTGAAACAGTATCAAGTGCCAGGATTATTTGTGAATTGCTTATTAAGAATAATTCAGCCCCCCATGAACGTTATCTAACTGGAAAGCCAAAAATATACCCTCTTGTTTGTATGTACCTAGATAGTTTGGTGAAAAATGGAGACATACAATTAACAAAAAAAGAAGGACAAATTGACCGGATTTATAAATTGCTTTGAAATAACTAAAACCAGCTCATTAGGGAGAGGGAAAAATGTTAAAGGTAGAAATAGAAAAGAATATTCAATTGCTTAAAAATGAAATTGAGCTAATGGAAAAACGTGTAGAGGGTCACAAAAAATCACTATTAACTGCTACTTCAGAAACAGTAGATGAAATTCTAACAAAAATGAATAAAGACTCTTCAAGACTAGGCCAGTTAGAAGTGAGTCTAGATATAGAACAAAAAAAGTTGAAATCATATGAGAAGGAGGAACACATGAATTCAATGAAAATATCATTTTTAAGTAATGAACATGAGAAACTTTTTTATAAAATGCGTCAGCAGATTAAAAATGAATCTTATCGTAAGGGAAAAGAGTATTTATCTGTTGTATTCTTAATAGCTGGAAATGATGAATTAAATCAAAAAGTGAGCCCTTATTTTGACACAACCGTTGGTATGTTTGATTCTGAAGCTATGTTTAAAAATGAATCATTTAGTCATGGATTAAGTGTTCTTGCTAGGCTGGCTGTTAATTTATTTAATGATAATGAAAAGGTAACACCGCTTGAATTAATTGGAGTTTTAGATGATGAAAAATTTAATCTTGCTTTAAATGCAATTATTCTTCGGAAAAATGGTATTTCGTCTAGTTATGAGTGTTCTGACGAAAAGCTATATATGTGAATAAATAGTGTAAATTGAATGGAAAAGAAAGGAGAAGATTTATGTACTTTTTAAATGAATTACATGAAAAAAATTATAATCATTTGACTAATATGGTATTTCCACAAGCAAAGAAGGACTCTGAATATAATCCAATGGCGTATTTGCTAGCTTTACCAGATATTTATAAGCGTTGTATTAATGATCCTATGCTTCATGAATTTCCATTTCTATGGACAGTGGAATATAAAGATACTTCATACACAGGTGAAGATGAGGATGGAGAATACAAAGTTAATGATTTTGATATAAAAAAAGATGGTGCAGGAAAAGAAATTGAGAGTGAAAATTATGCAACGCTTTCCTCTGGTTACAAAAAAATGGTGGATCTTGCTGCAAACTTGTTTAACAGCTCTAATGATGATTTTAATTTAACAGATGCTTTCGGAACCTGGGACAATAATATGATTAAGGTTTATTTTCAGGCTGTCCTATTAAGACTAGAAGGTAGACGAGGAATTGAAGGACTAGATTTAAAAATTCACTAATTTAGTTTTTAATCTTTTGGCTAATGATGGGTTTAGGAGGGAATTTTAGAATGAAGTTAACAAGGTCCATAATGCCTAAAATTTTTATAGGTGGTTATTTAGCAGCTTTTATGGTGATTATTTCTAAATGGGACTATACTTTACTAATTAGTGTAATTGTAGCGCAAATTATTTGTTATTTTTTAATGAATTATATTGAGAAAAAGATTTATTAAAACAGATTAAATTAATGAGTAGTTCGTTTGGATAGAAAAATTAAAGGAGGAATTAAAATGAATGAAATTAAACTGCTACATACTGACAATTATGAAATTGTCCATTTAGAATGTGATGGAATTTTCCAGGGGTTATTTACAAATGAAGAAGCAAGTGGAGTAATGAGGGCTTTTCTTACTCTTAAAAGTAATAGCGATTCAACTACATTAAACATTGTATTTGAAAGTATATCGAAAGAGGAATTAACTAAAAGAGAAGTAGTATGGCAGAGTCAAAAGTAAATAAAAATCAAAAAAAGATTTTAAAAACTTTTTTATGTTCAATGAAAAGTGAGAATGTTAGTGAAATAGAAATAGTGAAATTATCTAAAAAAGGAGAAATTACTATGAAACTTCCATTTAATACCCATACTATTTACGTTACTTTTGATAATGACAAAATCTATGAATTAAAAAGTGATTATACGAAAATAGGAGTACAAAAAATTGAATGTTCTAGCAAAGAAAATCCTGTAATGGTGCTTCATAAAAATCAATTTGATTATGCAAAAGATTATTTATTAAACAAAGAAAATCCTTTCAAAATAGATGAAGAAACTGCTAGGATTTATAATCAAATTGGTTTCTTAACTAATGAGGAATTAAACAACTATATTATTTCTTAAACAACTTTATTATTCGTCTATAACTAAGAAAGGAATTACTTTATATGACCTTTAGTTATGAGATATTTTTTAGAATAGGTATAACGTTAATAATTATGGGTTTTATTGTTATAAAGCTTTACCTTGTATCAGCAATTAGCTTTATTGTTTGTGGAGTTTTGCTAGTTATTTTAGGTATAGTTTCAATAAAGAAAGAAGGATTTCTAAGGTCAAAAAGAGCATCTAGATAAAAGATGCTCTTTTATTATAATAATTGAACTAATACCTATTTAACTATTTTATATTTAACCACTGCTGATTCCTGAATCCAACCTATTTCTCCATGTGAATTACCATCGTCTATTTCAACTTTTAGCCAATTTCCACGTCTATCTAATATTGTCAAAGGAGTTCTGATAGAAACTTTGGTGTTTATAGTTAATGGAGAATTTTTAGAAATACCTTCACGAATATAAGAGTCCTTTCTAACAAAAGCTAATTGCCCATATGGATTGAATTTAATATATCTAGTAATGACTTTTCTTAAATCTTGAACTGTTGTTGTTTCCGTAATACGGTCCTTTATAGCAGCTTTCAAATGAGCGTCATAATGGCCAGTTATAAATGAAATACAGACTACAAAAATAATCTCGATCAGTACTCGTGCTGCCTCATTAACGTATTCTGAATATAAGGTATATATATATGTACCAATTGCAAATGTCTTGGTTTTAGGGTTAATACATTTTTTTATTAAATTAGTTAAATCTTCTTCAGTCATGTCAATCAATTTTTTCTTTGGTGTTCTTACTACAAACGTCCCTGCTAAATCCGATTCAGCAACGTTTATTGATTGGCTTGGCTCAGCTGGATTTGATGTAATGTTTAATTCATCTAGATCTGAAAAATCAATATCTAATACATCATTATTTAATACTGAGCTTATAGTTGAAACAAATTGATTCATTATAGTGAAATTTATCCCATGATGAATAGATAAATCTAAATAATCTTTCATCGATTTGAAAAGATCTTGGTTCTTTTTGTTTATATTGCTGATGTAGGAAATTAAGTTTATATGTCTATCTTCGACTAATTTTATTGAGGCAAAAATGGAATTGAGTAAGCTATTTTTAGTTTTTATAGCTTCTAATGCAGCCTTAGAAAAAATTATTTGTGATTGATTGATTGAGTCTAAAGCTGAAGCCATTTTACTACTAAACTCTTGCAAATGTTGTTGATTTATGGAAATCCCCAACATTAGGGGTGAAATAGACTGTGTCCATTCACGATTTATATTACGTAAAATATCTGGATTAACAAATTTTTCTACCTGTTTTTGATTTTGAACCATAATATCTATTGGGTTATTCGGATTCATTAGAGTTTCACCCTTTATAAAAAGAAATATTTTTTATAAAAAAACTATTAAAATGATTATTTCAATTTTTTACCACTATATAATAGCATGTGTTTTTCTTATTAACAAAATTTTTTAAAAATAATAGTGTCATAAATTAAAACTTTTGACACCGTTTTAATAGTCTAGTAGTATCAAGGTATAGAGCGGTGTCGTAACATAGTGTCATAATAGAATCATAAAAAGGGGTTATAAAGTGAAATATGGTTACGCAAGAGTAAGTACCACTAAACAGGATTTAGAATCACAAATACAGGCTTTAGAAAACGAGGGGTGCGATAAAATATACTCTGAAAAATTTACTGGAACAAAAACAAATCGAGAACAGTTTAAAAAGGTCCTTTCTTTATTAAAAAGGGGAGACACATTAGTTATTACAAAACTGGATCGTTTTGCTAGATCAACAGCAGATGGAATAAATACGATTAAGGAATTGTTTGAAAAAGGTGTAAAAGTGCATGTGTTGAATATGGGGTTAGTTGAAGATACTCCAACAGGAAGACTAATTTTAAATATTATGCTTGCTTTTGCAGAATTTGAAAGAGATATGATCGTGGAGCGAACTCAAGAAGGAAAAGCAATTGCAAAACAAAGGGATGACTATAGAGAAGGAAGACCAAACAAATATAGTAGAAAACAAATAGACCATGCTTTAGAACTATTAAAAAATCAATCTTATAAACAAGTTGAAGAAATGACAGGGATATCCAAGAGTACTATTATAAGGGCAAAAAGACAAAAAACTAAAAGCGTATTTTGAACATTATTTGTTTCAAA
>JAUZPL010000200.1 GCA_030705955.1 Bacillota bacterium
GTCCGCATTTGCTATATTAATATTAGGTTTAAATATTTGGTTAATCATTCAAACCATATTTGGCTAAAAAGCATCAGGCATTATTTGGCCTGATGCTTTTTCTTTTTTCAAAACAGCTAATAAAAAGACCTGGTACAACTTCTAGATCCTGTACTAATAGAAAGCCATTTTTTAAATATAAAGTTTTAGCTGGTAAATTATCCTTTCCTGTAGAGACAGAAAATACATCTATATCAGGAAATCTTTCCTCTAAAAATAATATAAGTCTACCTGCAATGCCTTTTCGAAAATGTTCGGGGTGCACAACCATCCTGCAAATGGTTAACTTCCCTCCTTCAAGTTCATAAGAAACTGCTCCTACTAGCTGTCCCTCTTCAAAATACCCGAAAAATACTTCAGCACATTCCATAAATTCTTTAAATGATTCCTTAAGTGCTGGTATTTCAAAAAAGCGTATTAACTCAGCTTCAATCTGGTACGATATTTTTTGTAAATTATACAATTCATGAACGATCTTTAAATTTTCAAAATCTATTTGTCTAATCAATGAGCCGGTCTCCTTAATTGAATACTTCTCTAGTTAAGTTTAATGGAGTTCCTATTCTATTGGCAAACAAATTGTAAAAGTTGTTCCTTCACCGACCTTACTTTGAATATCCAGCCTTCCATCATGAGTTTCAATTATCTTCTGACACATCATGATTCCAAGCCCGTGCCCTCCTTCTTTTTGAGTAAAGAAAGGTTCTCCAAGCTTGGCTAATACTTCCGCTGACATGCCTATTCCTTCATCAATAAATTGGATTTCGATAGATTCCAGCTTTTGCCGAGCTTTTATGTAAAGGTTTCCTCCCGATGGCATGGCATCGAAGGCATTTTTCATTATGTTGATAAAAACTTGCTTTAATTGATTCCCGCCACAATTAAGTGAAATATTATCTTGGTTTGTGCTAAGCAATACTTGTACATTTTTTAATAGTGCTTGCGGCTGCAACAATTTCACTACTTGTTCTAATAAAGAAACAATATTCTCCTCTTTATTTAGTGTTGCATGTGGTCTTGCAACTGACATAAATTCATCGGTGATCATTTCAATTCGATCCACTTCTGTCAGCATCAAATCGACAAATGATTTTTTATGGTCATCCAAGTCGGATCTTAACAATTGTAAAAATCCTTTTAATGTAGTCAATGGATTCCTGACTTCATGGGCAATACCTGCTGCTAATTCCCCCAAGATGCCTAATTTCTCAGCATCATTCATCATAGATTCCATTTTCAAAATAAGGTTTTTTTGTTCCCTTGTTATTTGATCCCATTCTTGTCTTGAATGAACATAATGATCTTTTCCCTGTTTATTCTTCGAATATAAATATATTGTAATAACAATTGTAGCAAGCCATATACCAAGTTCCAAATATTGACTGGTAATATAATGGTATACGGCCAGAATAAAAAAGACCGATACAGCTAGAATGGCCACCCTTTTCTCGAACGGAATGATTTGTTTCAAAATCAACACCAAATTTCTATATTTTTTTCCCTAAAGGGGCATTAAATGACAAATGTTGGATAATGCAATTATACATCGATCATTTTTTAATTACGGACTATTTTTTTGTCATTTTTGTGTATTTATAGATAATTTTGTAGAATTGAAAAAATTAAGCAAAAAAAAACAATGAGTCTATAAAACTCATTGGCTTTAATTATGGTAAATGAACCGTTTTTAAGTGATATTGCTTCCAGAAAATTGATTCTCCCTTTGCGTTAATCAATTCTATAATATGATTATTAATATTTTTTAATAAACCAACTTTATCTGGATGATCCCCCAAATCAAATACAACTAACTGGCCTTGATATTTTTGTAACTGCTCATCAAAGCTTCTAGCAAGTGGGATGGTCGAAGGTACAACAGGCAAGCTTTCATTGTCCAATGTATATGGTGTTAGTTGGGAACTATACGGTGTAAACCATTTTAAGTGCTGCATCGAGATCAACACAGTTTTATAGACTGGAGAATAGAAAGAGATATAATCATTTAAAACATTTGTAATATACCCATGAATAGATCGATTACCTGTTACGAATATTTCTAAGAAACGACCTTTTGCATTATTTAATATTTTCCGGTAGGACAAGCTTGCATCTGTACTTTTCTGAATGGGTGTCTCTAAAGGAGTTTCTCCAGAAATTTCTGGTTCTGGATTCATTTTTATGGTATGCATATGCATCATCGGAATATAAAGAAATTGTTGTCCATTATAGATAACTGAAAGATCGAGACCTATATCAATAAGGATTCCCGTTAAATAGGTCTTTCCTGAAATTTCCATAAGTATTTCTTTATCAATTAATTTATTAATTTCATTCACATAATCACCCCTCTCCAGAATACACATTTTTAAAAAGTGCACTGGCTTTCCACACCAATGCACCAGTAATTTTTATATTTATCAAAGAAAATACCCACCATTTGAAATTAATATTTCCATTTATAATCAATGGTTTTTATAATTTTCTCCTTACAAGAACGGCTGCTGGTCCGTCTTCTATTGGATCTACGGGTTGATCGTTTTTTACCGGTTGACCGACGCTCACTTGAAGAACTTGAGCTTTCGTTAGATGAACTCGAGCTTTCATTTGATTCATCTGATGATTCTTCATTCTTTTCTTGATCTTTATTTTCGTTGTCGTTTTGATTATTGTTTTGGTTATTGTTTTGTTGTTTTAAATGCCCTTTAGGACCAACGCTTATGCTTTGAATATGGAAGGGATGGATCCTCATAACTTCTTGATTATTGACGAGTGTATAATGACCCCCGACATTTTCAACGAGCACGCCCTCCATTGCATCAGGGCCGCCTCTGTTAATGGAAACCCACTGATGCGATAAATACTTGAATACATCATGGAATTCATCTACGGAAATCCATTCTGGAATTAGCATAGTTGGTTGATTAATAGTTTCATCATTTTGTTCATTTTGTTTAAATTTACTCACACTTTTTACATGTTGAGTATTGAAATATACAAGGCCATCATCTTCAGTGAATAAAACTAAGAAGTCATCAGATACTGCTACTAGCACCCCATGCTTAGATTGCGGACCACCTTGATTAATTTGAATGGTTTGATCAATAAATTGTTCCAATAGACCAATAAAGCTATCAGAATTATAATATTCTACTTCAGGTAATTCCTCCATAATTTGCATTGAATTTGTCTTAGTGTCTTCGATTACACTTTTAATATGATCCACTTGGTAGTATACAACTGTGTTCTGGTCATTTTGATTATTAGTATTATTTTCTTTATTGTTGTCTTTGTTATTATTATTGTTATTGTTATTTTGAGCATATAGTGTAATATAATCTGGTTTTACATCTAAGATTTTTCCTTTTTTTGATTCTGGGCCGGCTTTATAAATAGTCACTGTTTTTCCTTTTAACGCCATAAGGAATGAATGATATGACTGTTCCATTTTTATCCTCCTACTCTCATTTTCCATTTGATGGTTGTTTATAATGCATATATACGTATCTTGCAGGGACACTGACCTAGTTTAAATGCCTAATTTTGTTAAAAATCAA
>JAUZPL010000201.1 GCA_030705955.1 Bacillota bacterium
AAGAACAATAACTAATATTACACCTAGTTCCATAATAGCTACTCCAACTTTCTACGAGTTTGTAAAATTATTATAACCATTTATTTAAATTACTCTTGAAAAGCACAGTATTTTAATAAAAGTTGAACTATGTATTTTTTATATTGAAAAATATCCCATTATGTTCTATCCGTATTTTATCATAAAAGGAAATATTTGTGATAAATTCAGTTAATAAATATAAATATCTGGATAATGTGGAGAGATTTTTTATTCATCAAAAAAAGAACTACTTATCAATTGATAAATAGTTCCTTAGATTATGATCATTAAAACACGGCTCTAGCACCTATATACTTTGATTCCCAATAGGAGGATGTCATATTGTCTATTCGGACACCATGCGAACTGGAATGTATAAATTGGTTACCGCCAATATAAATTCCAACGTGGGAAGGTCCTTTTTTATAGGTTTCAAAAAAGACTAGATCACCTGGATTGGGAAATCCAACTGATTCTGTTGCAGCCCACTGGGATGCGACAGTTCTTGGCAATGAAACTCCCACATTATTAAATACATAATATATAAAACCGCTGCAATCAAATCCGGAAGGTGTTATCCCTCCCCAAACATAACGAGTACCGCTATATTTTTTTGCTTCGGCTATGACTGCTTGGGCTTTGGACTCGGGTGCTCCTAACAGGGTTGCATAGGCAGGTTTTGCGGGTGCAGATACTAGTGTTGCAACAACCTTTTTTGAAGGCACTGATACTGAGGATGCCGTTACCTTTGTTGCAGTACCCTTTACCTTTAACACTTGTCCAATTTTTATGGTATCTGTTTTTAGATTGTTTAATGATTTTAAGGTGCTGACTGTTGTACTATATTCTTTTGCAATTAGCGATAAGGAATCTCCAGTACGAACCTTGTAAGTTTGATTTGCGGTGTTTGCAATAGTTGTAGGTTCCACTTTTTTTGCTATAGCAACGGGTTTCACTTTTTTTAAAACATAGCTGTGTGGTGCAATCAATGATAGTTTTTGATTAATTTTAATTCGATCACTAGAAAGATGGTTCCATACTTTTAATTGCGTAACAGAAACATGATTTTCTTTGGCAATTTTTGAAAGACAGTCCCCTGTGCGAACCGTATATGTATCT
This sequence comes from Bacillota bacterium, assembly GCA_030705955.1. Lineage (GTDB taxonomy): Bacteria > Bacillota > Bacilli > Bacillales > Cytobacillaceae > JAUZPL01. The sequence goes on from JAUZPL010000201.1 coordinate 1,141, forward strand.
CCATGTGCACTTGCTGAACTGCCGAATGCAGTAAATAGAAGGCCTGCAGTAGCTGCGACTGTGATGATATGTTTTTTCATGGTAGCACTCCTTCAACTTCGTTTACTCTTCCATCTTAAAGGAGTTTTAGAACTGTTAATATCAATAAAATATGGTTGGATTGGTTACTTATTCCTCCCATGGTAATGATAGTACTTAATGTAACAATCACTCAAAATTGATTAAATCCCTATTAACTCCGTTTTAACCACGAATTTTTCTGATAATTATTTGGTAGTTTGTAATATTCCTGTAATCTATATTTAATATTTCAACACAGATTTTATCATTAATACTATTTTACTAGTGTTAAAGTCCCTTTAGGTGGAATTGGAATGTAGAAATATTGTAACAAAACTCCCATGCACAATCTAATCACAAATTTATAATTAACCTATAGAACCATCATTGAAATAGTAGAATCACAGAAAAGCATTTTAAAAATTTATGAAATTTGGTGATCAATATGCATGGAAATGGACATCCACATGGTATGGGACATCCACACGGAGCAGGACATCCACATGGACAAGGAATGGTAATTGATTATGATAAAAATCCATTCATTGTTATATGGGAAGTAACACGAGCTTGTCAGCTAAAATGTGTTCACTGTCGTGCTGACGCCCAATTACAGAAGGACCCAAGGGAATTAACACATGAGGAAGGCATTAATCTTCTTGATCAAATTTATGAAATGAACAACCCAATGCTTGTTTTTACAGGCGGAGATTGCATGATGAGGGAAGATCTTTTTGAACTTGCAGACTATGCTGTTAAAAAAGGCATGCGCGTATCGATGGTGCCAAGTGCCACTGATAATGTAACAAAAGAAAAAATGCAGCGTGCGAAAGATGTCGGCCTTTCTCGCTGGGGCTTTAGCCTAGATGGACCAACACCTGAAATCCACGATCACTTCAGAGGAACACCTGGTTCATTTGACCTAACACTTGAAAAAATCAAATATTTAAATGAATTAGACATGCCACTACAAATAAATACAGTTATTTCTCGTTACAATTATGACCATTTAGAAGAAATGGCTAAGCTTGTTGGCGAATTAAAAGCTGTCATGTGGTACATCTTTTTGCTGGTCCCAACTGGAAGAGGCCAACTGGATGCATGTATAACACCTGCAGAACACGAAAAGGTATTCCGCTGGTTGTATGAACTTAGTAAAACAGCACCATATGATATCAAAACAACAGCTGCGCAACATTACCGCCGTGTTGTTCTTCAGCAAAAAATGCGTGAGAAAAAAATCGAAAATGGTGAAATTCACTATGAAGATTCCATTACAACCGATTTTGCTTCTATGCATGACGGCTTGAAGCGTGCCCCTAAAGGCGTTAACGATGGAAACGGATTTGCTTTCGTTTCACATACCGGTGATGTCATGCCAAGTGGATTGCTACCAATTGTAGGTGGAAATGTTCGTGAACAACCACTAGCAGAAATTTATCGTGAATCAAAGGTCTTTAAAGAACTACGCCAGCCTGATAACTACAAAGGCAAATGCGGAGTCTGTGAATTTAATAAAATTTGCGGTGGCTCCCGTTCAAGAACTTATGGTGTCACAGGTGACTATTTGGAAAGCGAACCATTCTGCGTTTATATTCCAATGGCATTAAGGAATAAGGAAAACTCACCAATCGCTTAAAATTGATAAAAGAGGCTGACTTATAAAGGGTCAACCTCTTTTTATCATTGATTTTTTAAACTAACATAAACTTTCATTTGGTTATCAATTTGGGCCACTAAAATATCTTTAACACTATTTATTTTATTTTGCTCTAGAATTTCTTTAACCCATATTTCATTTTTTCCAATCTTGGTTAAAATACTCGGGAGTATGTTACCGTCAATAATAAAGGTTTGGGGCAATCCTCTTGATATCGTGTTAAGTTGAAGATCACTTATAGTTGGTGTTAGTTTTTCTGACTTTTTCAATGCGGAAATGGTTCCGTCCGTCTCCAGAAAAGCATAATCAACTTCATCCAGGTAAAAGATATCCTTTTTGCGGAGCTGGAACAGAAGATCATCGATGGTTAACCGAACCTTTTTTAACCCTTCCACTAAAATCTTTCCCTCTTTTATGATTGGTGTGGGCACATCATTTAAGATTTTTCTTCCCCTATAGGATTTAAGTGATGTGTAATCTACCAAAAAAGATATCGCAGCAAATACAATTAAAGAAATAGATCCTTTCCAAACAGGAATATCGGCAACTAAAATAACTGACCCAACTAATGATCCTAAGGATACACCTGCTACAACATCAAAAAATGTCATTTGTGAAATGAGTTTTTTTCCGAGAATTCTCGATAACATATAAATAACGATAAAAGCAATAAAAGTATTGAATATTATGTGGCTAACACTCATT
>JAUZPL010000202.1 GCA_030705955.1 Bacillota bacterium
ACTTCCTCTTTTGATGCATTTAGTTCTAATTCTTCTTGATCATCCATTCCAGGGGCTAATGATGGTACATTGTCCTTTTCATTCTTTCTTTTATACAAATAAATCCCACTCCTTTCCACTTGGATTTAATTTTCTCTAAAATTTTAGATTATATTCCAGCGAGTAAGCTATCTTCATAGTAAAAAAAAGTGGCTCAGAGAAAATTCTGAACCACTTCTTATTAGCTATTTGGACGTGCTCGCTTAATAAAGAAAGCAAGGATAAGTGCTACAAATGCAATTCCAGTAGCAAAAATAAATGAATCATTAATGCCATCTATTGTAGCTTGCTGCATCGTTTGGCCATAAAGAACATATGATCCAAGTTGTTTACCTGCTGCAGATGGAAGATGGGTCAAATAGGCAAGTCCCTGACCAATTTGGGCAAATTTATTAGCAATATAGGGATTGGAACTGGTTATTACGCTCCCATACTCACCCATATGAACCCCCTGTCTTGTTGACATAATAGTCACAAGGAAAGCAGTACCAATACTTCCTGCCACCTGTCTTGCCGTATTTGATGCAGCTGTTCCATGTGCACCAAGATTACGTGGCAGCTGGTTAAGTCCTTCTGTCATAACAGTCATACTTAAGAATGACATTCCAAACATACGTAATACATATAAGATTAAAATATGCCGATAAGAAGTTGTCATGCTAAGAAAGCTGAACTGCCATGTGGTGATAACAGTGATAATTAAACCAATGACAGCAAGCCATCTTGCACCAATTTTATCAAAAAGCGCACCCGCAATAGGAGTCATAATTCCCATAACAATTGCACCTGGCAATAGTAGAAGGCCGGAGTCTAAGGCTGTAAAGCCACGGATATTTTGCAAATAAATTGGCAGCAAGATCATCGCACCAAACATGGCCATATTGATTATCATGCTGATAATTGTTGTTAAGGCAAAAATATCGTATTTAAAAACCCTCAATTCAAGCATTGGATTATCAGTGGTTAACTCCCGGATTGTAAAAGCGATAAGGGAAATTACTCCAATTACTAGTGATATAACCACAATAGTACTTGACCAACCCTTACTTCCCGCTTCACTAAACCCATATAAGAGAAATCCAAAACCTAATGTTGAAAATAACAAACCTGGAAAATCAAATTTCGGATTGGTAATCTCAGTAACATCTTTGACCCATAAAAAACTGAGAACTAAATCAACGATTCCAATTGGAATAACAACATCAAATAGCAATCTCCATGAATAGTGTTCAATAAGCCAACCTGATAAGGTTGGTCCAATCGCAGGTGCAAATAACATAACAACCCCCATGATCCCCATTGCAGTCCCACGCTTCTCTGGAGGGAAAATAGCAAAAAAGACTGTCATTAATAGAGGCATGATGATTCCAGCACCTGAAGCCTGAACAATTCTTCCAATCATTAATAAGCTAAAGTTCGTTGAAAATGAACAAATAACTGAACCGATTGTGAAAAGGAAAACAGCTGCAATAAACAATTTTCGCGTACCAAATTTTTCAATTAAGTATGCGGTAATTGGAATACAAATACCATTCACCAACATATATCCTGTCGAAAGCCATTGAACAGTCGTCGCTGAAACACTTAAATCAGTCATAATATGCGGAATGGCTACATTCAGTAAAGTTTGATTCAAAATAGCAACGAAAGCTCCAAGCATTAATGCGGCAAGAATTTTCATTTTGCCATGATCCTGTTCGGAATCCTTATTTCCTTTTGATCTTCTTGGAATTTTCAATTCTTCTTTTGGTTTTACTTCAGCTTTAGTTATGGAATCTTCTTTAAGAGTATCTTTCATGGAATCTTGCTTAATATCCGCTTTCATTTTGTCCTTAGTTACTTCATTCACCAAACGACGTTTTTTATGCTTTACCATTGAAAAATTTAAAATAAATAACACCAGAATGCTAAAAAGGACATAAACCGTGATATAAGTTGACATTATTTCACCTACTTATGAATTCTAACTGTCACGTTCATACCAGGGACCAGTTCAAGCCCTTTATAATCATCAATTGAAATTTTTACTGGAATAACTTGTGTCACTTTTGTATAGTTGGATGTGCTATTAGTACTTGGCAGTAAAGAAAACGTGCCAGCTGTTGCAAGACCAATACTTTCTACTTTCCCTTTTAATGTTGTATTCGGAAATGCGTCAACATAAACATCTACATCCTGATTAACAGTAATTTTATCAATATTTGTTTCTTCGATATTAGCTGTTACCCATAATTTATTAAAATCATAGACTTGGGCAAGTGGTGTACCAGCTGCAACAAATGAATTTTGAACAGCATTACTTTGAACAACTGTCCCATTGGTCGGAAGGGTCACTTTCATATCTGCTGGTTTTCCATCAGGGCCGACAGTTAAAATCGTTCCAATTTCGTTATCTTTTGAAAACCGATCTCCTACATTCCCTTTCCAATCAATTAGTTTTCCATTTGCAGGTGCTGCTACCGTTACTTGTTGCCCTGCTATTTGAGCATTATCAGTGGTTAAATAATTTACAGTCCGATTATAATAATTATAAGCTGCAAATCCTCCTCCAACCAAAATAATTAAAATAATGATATTTAAGAGAACTAAACGTTTAGCATTCATATAATTATTCCTCATCCAAAGATAGTTTTGATAATACAAGATTGTGCAAACGTAATAACTCCTGAATTTCCTTTTTTGGTAAATTTATAACAGATTCCATTTTTTGATAAAAAAGTGAATCTGGAGAAGCAATTTTTTCTAAAATTTCCATTCCCTTTGAAGTTATTGTTAGAGAAATAGCACGGCGATTTTCTGGAGGAACACTTCTCACAACCAGCTCCTGCTGAACAAGTCGGTCAATCACGCCGCTTACAGTGCTATTAGTCAATCTCAACTTTTCCGCTAATTCCCCTAAACCTATATCAGGATAAATTGAAATCCGATATAGGGCTTTTAACTGAACAACTGTTATTCCGAGTCTGTCTGCTTCTTTTTTTATAAGCCGATAAATCGCTTTATTTATTTTATAAAATGATTCTGTAATTTCATTATTTAATGAGTACATAGTTTCCTCCTCTATCATCAATATTTTAGAACAAGAACATTTCGTATACTAAATAACCTATCACAAGTATGAATTATAAACACCTATTAATATAGTTGTCAATTATTTTATTTCCAATTAAAACCCTGCTCCTATTACTTTTTTATTGATTCCAATAAATGGTTTGATTATTCTAAATTAAAGGAGGGAGAGATTTTATATGATTCGGAATCTATTCGAAAATGATCATGAACAAGTTATGGCTTATCTGAGTGATGAACCATCCGTTAACTTATTTATTATTGGGGATATAGAAGCCTTTGGCTACCAATCAGAATTTCAGGAATTATGGGCGGAATTTGATGATCGTCAACAAATTAAGGGTGTTTTACTTCAGTTTTATCAATCCTTTGTTTTCTACGCAAAAGGTGAATTTGACATAGCAGGTTTTGCATTTATTATGAAAAAAGCTAAAGTGC
>JAUZPL010000203.1 GCA_030705955.1 Bacillota bacterium
ACTTCGTATTTTACACCTGATTCATGAATTACTTTGATGGCTTCATCCACATATGGAATGACGTCCTCACCATCTTTTGTTTTTGGTAGTATTTGAATACTGATTAATGAATTGGCCATAATCATTGCCCCCTATTTTGGTAAAAATTCATTTGTAAATGCTTTTTTCGCATCAAGCTTTTTATCAAGGAGCTTATTGTCATACATCCAGGACGCGTAATTTTCCCATACTTGTTGCTTTTGAAGTCCCCATTGTTTTGCATCATCTTGATATTTAGGTGATAGCCATTCCTGGCTCTTCTTCACTAGTTTTGGATCTAAATCTGGAGCAGCCTTGATAAGAATATCTGCTGCTTGATCTGGATTCTTAATCGCAAAGTCATATCCTTTTGTTACAGCTTTTAAGAATGCTTTGACAGTAGCAGGATTATTGGCAATCATTTTTTCATTTGTTTCTAAAACTGGAGTGTAATAATCTAGCTTCTTGGAATAGTCAGTAAGGTAAATCATGTTAATTTTTTCATTACGAAGACCTGCCTCTACCCCATCCCAACCATAATAAATCCATCCGAAGTCTGCGTCTTTTTTAATAGCCGTAAAGAAGTCAGTATCGCCCATGTTGATTATTTTCACTTTGTTGATATCCGCATTTTCTTTTTGCATTAAAGAAGTGATGACAGCTTTTTCAACTGGTGAGCCCCAGCCTCCATACGTTTTTCCTTCAAAATCCTTTGGAGTCTTAATATTTTTTGCAACAGGCGAAGCGAAACCAGATGTGTTATGCTGAATAACTGCAGCAATGGATACCAGTGGTACACCTTGGATGCGCGCCTGTGTAATTGCTTCCTGATAACCTACCCCAAAATCAGCTTTACCGGATGCAACAAGCTGATCTGCTCCAGCTTCTGGCGGCATGATAATATCAACATCTAAACCTTCTTCTTTAAAGTAGCCCTTTTCCTCAGCTACATATAATCCAGTATGATTCGTATTTGGTGTCCAGTCCAGTACGACCGAAACCTTTTTGAGCGGTTGTTTTTTTTCCTTTGTTGTATCTTTTTGCTTATTTCCACTGCATCCAGCAATGAGAAAAACAGTTAATAAAACGGTGAGCCATTTCTTCATTCTAATCCCCCATATGTAATATGTTTTATTTGAAACTGGAGAAACAAATCAAATTGGCAAAATGTAAGCAAAACCAGATTAATAAAACCAGACTTAAACAAAATAAAGCACTCGAGGTATAGAAACCCTGAGTGCATATTGGCAAACAATAATTGTTTAAGAATATGTTCCCTCCGCCGGTATTAACCAGATCAGGTTCCAAGGGTCATCGTCTAAATGGACGAGATCTCAACCAGCAACACTGGTCCCCCTACATTTGTCGTATTTAATTTACTTCCTTTATTATTATAGCAATGAAGTGAAAAGTTGCCAACCCAATGTTCTTAGAAGGGTTTAGGTGATGTAAAATGCGCAATAACAAAATCATAGAATAGTTTTTCTGAAGGTGAGAGCTCGCGATATTTTGGAGTAATAATTCCAACCGTTCTTTTTACTTCAGGTTGACTGATATTTAGTGTCACCGTTCCATTTGGAATATTTTCATTCAAAATAAGTTCTGGTAACAGTGTAATGCCAATTCCAGCTGAAACTAACCCTTTTATCGCATCCAGGTCCTCACCTTCACATGGTATGTACGGCCTGAATCCAGCTTGAAGACAAGCATCTTCCACGATTTTTCTTAGGATAAAACCCTCCGGAAATAATACAAATTTATCCATATTTAATTGTGATAACGAAAGATTTTCTTCGCCTGCAAGTGGATGTGTAGCAGGCATTAGAGCCACAAAATTTTCTGTAAATAGGATATCTGTATGGACATTTGAATCAAATCCAGGAACAGGCCCAATAAAGGCTAAATCAATTTCTCGATTGTTAATTCCTTCTATTAAATAATTGTAACCACCTTGTCGCAAATGGTAGCGGACATCTGGATGTTCGCGTTTAAATGACTTGATGATATTAGGAAGGGTATTACTTGCTAAACTAGATGGGAATCCAATACGGATCATCCCTCGTTCAGGATCAACGTATTCGTCAACCAGTTGTTTAGCGTTGGCAATTGCGTTTAATGAAATAACAGCCTGTTCGGCAAATAGCCTTCCAATATGTGTTAATTTAATGTTACGACCTTCTCTTTGAAAAAGCTGTACTCCGAGTTCTGCCTCCAAATTTCCAATCTGCCTGCTTACGGCCGATTGAGCAATATGTAAATTTTCAGCAGCCAGTGAAATATGCTCTTGTTTTGCAACCTCGATAAAGTATTTTAATTGTCTTAATTCCATTAACTTTTCCCTTCTATCTCAATATGAGATGATTATCATCTTAATTATATATTGTTAATATGAATAATTAAAAATAAAATGTTAAATAAGTAATAAAGTTCGATAAGGAAACGAAAGGATTTGATTTTTTTGAAAAAGTTCGGTTTAGCATGGCAAATATTAATAGGTTTAATTCTCGGAATTACAGTGGGAGCTATATTTTATGGTAACCCATCTGTTCAAACATATTTAAACCCAATTGGGACTATTTTCATCCACCTTATTAAAATGATTGTTATTCCAATCGTTGTTTCAAGTCTTATAGTTGGTGTTGCAGGTACGGGGGACATCAAGAAGCTCGGAAAATTAGGTGGTAAAACCATTCTTTATTTTGAAATAATCTCTGTAATTGCTATTTTTATTGGATTAACCACTGCGAATATCTTCCATCCTGGTACTGGTATCGACATGAGTCATTTAACTAAAGGTGATATTTCTAGTTATGAGACAACAACTAAAGATGTAAAAACACATAGTTTTGCCGATACTTTTGTAAATATTGTTCCAACAAATTTATTTCAGTCACTTGTAAATGGGGACATGCTTGCCGTTATCTTCTTTTCCGTTTTCTTTGGATTAGGAGTAGCTGCAATCGGGGAAAAAGGAAAACCCGTTATTCAATTTTTCCAAGGATCTGCTGAAGCCATGTTTTATGTTACAAACCAAGTAATGAAATTTGCTCCATTCGGTGTTTTTGCTCTTATAGGTGTAACAGTGTCAACTTTTGGCGTATCCTCCCTTGTACCATTAAGTAAGTTAGTCATTTCTGTATATGGAGTCATGATTTTCTTCGTACTTGTTGTTTTGGGTATTGTAGCGAAAATCGTTAAAGTCAACATCTTTGATATGATTCGAATTTTAAAAGATGAGTTAGTTCTTGCATACTCTACCGCAAGTTCAGAAACAGTATTACCTAAAATCATGGAGAAAATGGAACGTTTTGGTTGTCCTAAAGCGATCACTTCGTTTGTTATTCCAACTGGTTACTCTTTCAACCTTGATGGGTCTACCCTTTATCAAGCATTAGCAGCTATTTTTATTGCTCAATTATATGGAATTCATCTTTCCATAGGCCACCAAATTACCTTAATGCTAGTATTAATGGTTACTTCAAAAGGGATCGCTGGTGTGCCAGGAGTTTCCTTCGTTG
>JAUZPL010000204.1 GCA_030705955.1 Bacillota bacterium
AATTAAACATTAGGCTTGTTCTACCCCCCCTACCCTTCTCATAAACTATTACCAAATGACCAAGCGACCAAATGACCGTAAGGAAAATTGGGAGGGAGGTCTGAAAAGTGAGAGAGAGGTAGAGGAATGGAATCACTTAACCCCATGTTTTCAAAAAATAATCTTCAAAATACAAAAATAACAAAAGTACCTAAACCGAATAATGAGCCCGTCCAAAGAAAAAAACGTTCAGACGCAAAACATGACGTAAAAATCGCTCTATCAACAGAACAACGACAAATAACAAAAATGTTAGCAAAACGACATCATCTATCCCCTACCACTTATTGTTCACAGCTTCTAGGACTGTTTCTAATAAAAAATACAGACTTTCAGCCTGTAGAGTATTCACCAACCGATAAACGAAGCGTACACGCCAATTTAAGCGCGGCAGAATACAAATTATTATTTGACTACTCCGTAAAATGGGATTGTAGTATACGACAGGCTGCTCATCGTATTTTAACCATAGCAATCAAAGTAGAAAGTGGAGGGATAAACATTGAGGAGCTATAGCCGGCACAAGCTAATTGAGGATGAATTAAATCGATTGCCAACTGGTCGTTCATCATGGATAGAGAAAATGGTCTATCGTATCAATAAACGGGTAAAGGTGGATTATACGATAAGTGTTCCTGCCACTGTTTTCCTTAGAATTTTGGCATTCTGCGATGATGTAAGTGAATTGAGTGAGTTAATTTTCACTCCTGCGGACCTTTTAGACCTCCTTTATGATGATTTCTTAATGTTTACTCGAAGAACAGATGATGTTGAAGTGATTCACACTCAGTTAATGATGAAATGGAATGGTACCGTTAAAAGGTTTCCAACCAAGGTAAAATCTACTAATGAAAAAGAAGGAAAAAGTCGGTTTTCAAGTTATATCATGGTCGAAGAACAAGAGGAAAAAAGGGAAAATGGCAAAACTATTAACCTCCAAGTTTCTTTCGTAAGAAAAAAAGCACTACGGGGGGAAATTGTCTTTTCGGATATGTCTGAACAGTTCCCTGATCATCCTTTTACTTTGGAAAAATTACTGGAAATATTGCTATGTGATTTTATTGAGGAGTACAAAAAAGGAAATCATAAGGAAGTATTAACAAGAATCGTAAAAAACTTAAATAAATAATAATTCAAGAGAATAAATGGTCTTTTATTCTCTTTTTTTGGTTATCCCTTTTTATGATTTGATATATTTTCTTTTTTTGTTTATGGTACACAATTGTGGTACATAAATAATTGCTTATTTTCATTGCATTTACTTGGCTTATTTTCTATAATGTTCCTTAAAGGTACATAATTATGGTTATTTAAGGCTCATAAGGTGGTGGGTAAAAAAATATGGGTGATGATCAACCAATAAAGGCAAATTACAAAGATTTAGATCAGCTAGAATACGATATTGATACACTACGGTTTTTAAGAAAAAAGCTAGATGATTTTACGATTGATATTTTTAGAAAAATTGTTAATGAAAATAAAATTCATCTAGGATTGGTTAAAACACGACTTGAAAACTACCATGGTATGAGAAAAAAATATGATACTGCTTTTCTAACATTGGAATGTCAAGGATTTATTGATAAGAAGGAAGATGGCACAGCCAATCCATATTTTGTCACTGTTCGTGGTAGGCAGTTAGGACAGCTATTATACGAAGAAAAATTAAAACGTGAGGAGCTTTTATAAATGATAAAATCATTTGTTGAAAATGAGAAGTTAGGTGCAATTAAAGCTATTTTATCCCCTCACCTACTTTCAGAAGAAGTAAAATCTGAAATGAGCAGGTTTCCATCTCAAGCAATCATTGGATTAGGACAAGGCGGGGGTAGAATCGCTGCTGAATTGTCACGATTTGGCTTCCCTACTTATTTATTAAACTCTTCAAAATCGGATATGGAGGAACATCGGAATTTAATTCCTGAAGCTCGAAGGATTGTAACCTCTAGCAAGGATTATCCAGAATTAGAAGGTACAGATAAGAATGCTCAATTAGGATTTGAGATTGCCAAAGAGAATGCTGACCTGTATAAAAGAGTTGCGCTTGATGATAAGATTCAAGATGCAGAATTTGTTTGGGTATGTGTCAGCCTTGGTGGAGGTACGGGAAACGGTGCTCTTAAGGTAGCATTGGCTTATCTTTCTAAAGTTAGAGAAAACAGGGCATTACCAGGCGGTAAAATTCCACTTGGCGTTATTTGCTCCCTTCCCTCTACTGATGAAAAAGGTTCAGCATTTAGAAATAATGCATTAGCAGGAATAAGTGTAATTCAACAACTTATGAATGAAAATAAAATGGGTGCAGCCATTGTTATTGATAATGAAAAAATGAAAGACTACTATGCAAATAGTCCCCTAAAAACATATGGCGGCACTGAGATTGATGCAAAGTCATATAGTAACATGGTGATTTCCAGTGCTCTTGCAGAAGTATCATCATTACCTTTAATGGATGGTCGTTCAGTTTTTGATAAAACAGAGCTTTTAACTACTCTATCTACACCGGGCTGGTTATCCATTTCAAAATATAAAGACTTAAAAAATGATGATAATATTCAATCTGTCATTAAAAACCTGTTCACAAATAATGAAGTGCTCGCTACTTATAAGGTGCAAAACGCAATAGCTGGAGCTGTAGCTGTTCTTTATCCTAATTCAAAGAACATTTCACCTAAAATTGCCGATGATGTCTACCGTTATACATCAGAACTACTAGATACGAAAGTAAACCTATCAATCTCGAAAAATAGTAAATTAGAAAATCTAACACTTTATGGATTAGCTGTGTACCCCACTCCTTCCATTCGAATACAGAATCTCAAAGAAGAATTAGATCAATGGATTCAAATAGAAAAAGAACAAGAGGAAGCTAAAAAGCAAGCTGCAGCAAGTATTGGTTTGGATCAATTCAAAGACTTCTTCTCAACAGGCAGTTCAAATTTAACTAGAAAAAAATTAACACTGGATGACCTAAGTTTCGATGAAGATGATGATAAGCCTAAAAAAGCAAAGGTAGCTGATTTAGAAGATATTGATTTTTAAACCAACGGGGCAAGAATATTCTTGTCCTTTTTTATTTGTTAGTATTATGTACCACAATTGTGTACCACAAAAGAACATTGATATATCAATCATTATTGGTTTATGTACCATAATTGTGTACCTGTATTGTGGTACATAAAGGAACATTAAATAAATTACGATTTATTCTTCAAGATACCTTTAAATTTAGGATTTTTTTAGAAACTCCTTCTTTAATTCCACGTATTTTTATTTTTTTTGCTTAATAAAGCTCCATCGCTAGACTGAATTCCAGTGAAAATATCATTCTTTCAGACTTAAAAGCCTTTTTTCAGTCACTATTGAGTAACTATATGTAATTAAAGCCCTTATTTGACTTCAACAGTGAACT
>JAUZPL010000205.1 GCA_030705955.1 Bacillota bacterium
AAGTCAAGTTTTTCAAGAAGCTTTCTGGTATGATTCATGTGAACATCTGCCATAATCGGATTTTCGCCAATTACAAATAATGCCTTTAAGTCGCCAGTTTCAATTTTATCGAAGGTCCTTGTTTGGGTATCCCCAACTTCAGGATTAATAGCAACTTTCCACTCATGTTCAAAGCGTGCCCGGAATTCCTCATTTAATAAACTCATTGAACCAGCCAATTGATTTGGTAAACAGCCCATATCCCCTGCACCTTGGACATTATTTTGTCCCCTTAAAGGCATGATTCCGCTTCCTTCTTTACCAATTTGACCAGTTAATAAAGCAAGGTTTGCAATATCAAACACATTATTTACTCCACAATGATGCTCAGTAATCCCTAGTGTATATGCAATCATTGAGTTTGCTGCACTTGCATAATCCCTTGCTGTTGCTATAATATCTTCTGCATTTACACCTGTAATTTCTGACGCATATTCAGGGGTAAAACGTTCGACTTGCTTTTCAAGGCCTTCAAGATCAAAAGTAAATTGTTGTAGAAACTTTTGACTATATAAGCCCTCTTTCAAAATAATCCGAATCATTGCGTTAATCAATGCAATATCTGTACCAACCTTAATTTGAAGATGACGATGGGCAATTTTCGTCATATCAATTTTTCTTGGGTCAATGACAATCACTTTTAGACCAGCTTTTGCGGCCTTCTTAATTCGATTCCCAATAATTGGATGGGCTTCGGTAGTATTGGAACCCATTAGTAGCAAAACATCTGCCTTATCAAAATCATCAATCGTACTTGTTGGAGAACCACTGCCAAATACAGTTGCCAGACCGGCAACGCTGGAAGCGTGTCACGTTCGGTTACAGCCATCAATATTGTTGCTTCCAATGACCGTTCTCATAAATTTTTGTGTGACATAAGCAGACTCATTGGTCCCACGCGCACAGGCAAACATTGATATCGCTTTCGGGCCCCATGTATCTCTAATTGATGCCAACTTTTCAACAATAAATTGATATGCTTCTTCCCAAGTTGTCTCAACTAGTTTTCCAGATTTCCTTATAAGCGGCATGTGTAAGCGGTTACTTGAATGAACATATTCATATGCAAAAGACCCTTTTACACATGTTTGCCCTTTATTAACGGGTGCATCCTTGTCACCGCGAATTTTGACAATCCTATTGTCCTGGACTTCTAGTACAAGTCCACAGCCTGTCCCACAGTATCCACAAACTGATTTTACAAAACTAGCTTCTGCCATCTTTCTCCCTCCCAGTAAATACAATATGCCCACATGAATATATTAATCTATTTCTATAGTATTTAGCTTTCATTTTTGAAAAAAATTTGTCGATTTTCTGAAAATACTATATTAAAAAAAGAAAAACGGGTGAAATATCACCCGCAATTCCACATCTTATGCTGTTTTAGCAGGCAACAAAATATTAAAAGTTGTTCCCTTATTTAGTTCACTTTCTACAAAAACTTTACCATTATGACTTTCAATGATTTTAAAGCTAACCATTAATCCAAGTCCGTTACCATTTTTCTTGGTCGTGTAGAATGGCTCTCCAAGCTTAGTTAATTTTTCTTTAGGAATCCCTACACCCGTATCCTGGATGGATATTTGTACATTATGGTCCTGAATGAATGTCCTAACGTTTAAATCTCCACCATTTGGCATTGCCTCAATACCATTTTTAATAAAGTTTAAAAATACCTGCTTTAATCTGCCCTCATCACATTCAATTTGAATAATTTCTTCGAAATAATCAAAATGCAAACGAACATTTTTCTTTTTAGCCTCAAATTCAAGTAGTGAAATAACATGTTTAAGGACAGGAATTACATTTTTTTCTTCTAATTCGACTGCTCTCGGTTTTGCCAATACCATAAAGTCATCAACAATTGTGTTAACCCGTTCAATTTCATCCAAAATAATGTTTAAAAATTCTATCCGTTCAGGGTCCTTTTCATCCAATTGAAGGAATTCTGTATATCCTTTCATCGAAGTAAGTGGATTTCGAATTTCATGTGCCACACCTGCCGCCAACTGTCCAACCGCTGCAAGCTTTTCTTGCCGTTGAAGGAACTCCTGTGTTTGCTTTCGCTCTGTAATGTCATTACGTATAGAGAGAAACTGGTATGGTTTACCTTCTTCATTTAAAAAAGGAATAATGGTAGTATCCACCCAGTAATGAGCACCATCTTTTGCCAGATTTCTTAATTCACCTTTCCATATCTTACCGGCAGTAATGGTTTCCCAAAGCCCCTTAAAAACAGCTTTTGAATGTAAACCTGAATTTAATACGCGATGATTTTTTCCTATAATTTCTTCCCGACTATACTTAGATATTTCACAAAATTTATCATTTACACTTGTGATAAGTCCGTTTGCATCTGTAAATGTAACAATCGAAGAGTGATCAAGTGCAAATTTTATATCAATATTTTCCTTTAATGTTTGCTTTAAATCTTCTTCTGCTTTTTTAAGATTGGAAATATCTGTTCGAATGGCTATATATTGATACGGTTTGCCTTTTTCGTTAAGAAACGGAACGACTGTTGTGTCAACCCAATATATAGTACCGTCTTTTGCCCGGTTACAGATTTCTCCCTTCCAAACATGACCCTCACCAATGGTTTGCCACATATTTTTAAAAAATACCTTCGGGTGATACCCCGAATTTAAAATTCGATGGTTCTGCCCTAATATTTCTTCTCTTTTGAATTTAGAGATTTCTTCAAATTTATCATTCACATATAAAATGGTTCCAAACTGATCCGTTATCGCCACAATCGATGATTCATCAAGTGCCGATTTAATATCCTTTAAATTCGTATCAGATACCGCTAATATTTTACTTTTTAAAATACTTGAACTAATAAGACCTCCAAAAATGAGGATCGAAACAAAAAAGATGTTATAGAAGATAAAAATATTAACGGTACTAGAACCAGTGACTATTTCATTTGGTCCAGAAAGAAGTGCTTTTTTTAGAAGTAAATGTCCACCCGCAATAGCAACGGTAATGGTGATGGCGCTAGCCGGCTTTAACCATGCTTGATTTCCAAACGTAAAGCCCTTGAAAAAGTACAAAAGCCAAAGGGAGAATAGGAATGATCCAAAAATCACTATACACGATAATGAAAAAAGGCCTACTTGGTACGTAATGTTTAAATTCAAAGAAAAAATCCCAATGACATGAACAGAAATAACTCCGAGGGTCAAAAATAAACTTCCAAATATTATCTGACCATTATTAACAAATTTTCTAAAGAATACTGCAAAAGCCATTCCTATAAAAAACATTCCAATTAAAATAGATAAGATATTCAGCAAAAATGGATAGGTTGAGAAATTGCTTATATTAAAGGCAATTAACTCCATAAAATTCATAACCCATATTCCGACACTCAATGAAAAAGTTCCACCCAAAAACA
>JAUZPL010000206.1 GCA_030705955.1 Bacillota bacterium
ATTTCCTTTTCTAAATTCATCCATGTTATTTAGTCTTTCTTTTTGCAACATTCCCCCATGAATTTTATTAATTGAATACCCTTTTTCCTTTAAGTAATTATAAACACTATCAACGTTCTCCTTAGTTTTAGCAAATATAACAGCAGTTTCAGGTTTTTCATATACCAAAATATCATTTAACCTTTCTAACTTTTCTTCATACTTTACATAATATAAGTTGTGTTTAATATTATCAGTAATTAATTTTTGAGATTTAATGCTAATTTCAACTGGTCTATCCATGTGTTTGCCACATAATTCTTTGATTTCTTCAGGTATTGTTGCAGAAAACAACATAGTTATTTTTTTTCTTGGGATTCTCCTTATTACACCTTCTACTTGACCTATGAATCCCATATTGAGCATTTCATCTGCCTCATCTATCACAAAATATTTTATTTTTGAAACATTAAAGCTACCCCTATCAATATGATCTAAAATTCTTCCAGGGGTTCCTACCACTACATGAGTTTTTTGTTTTAATTCTACTTTTTGTTTTGTAAAAGGTTCTTTTCCATAGATGGCCACCGCTTTAATTCGTTTAAACCTTCCGATATTCGTAATATCTTCACGGACTTGAACCGCAAGCTCCCTAGTTGGAGTAAGAATTAAGGCCTGTGGTTTTTTTTCCTCCCATTCAATCATTTCGCAAATAGGAATACCAAAGGAGGCGGTCTTGCCGCTGCCCGTTGGAGATTTTACGATAAGATCTTGATTTTCCATTGCTAATGGAATGACTTTACTCTGAACTTCTGTTGGAGTTTCATATTTTAACACAGCTAGTGCTCTCTTTATTTCATCGCTTACATGATAATCTGCAATACTTCTTTTAGTCATTTCTTAACCTCGTTTTTTATTTTTTCAACATATGTATAGGATCCTCTCCAAGAAATATCATATGCATTGTCTGAATATGGTTCATTATACATTAAAAGTATTCTGCAACAACTGACCTCTTCATAAGAATCATAAATTTGTTTCATTTTGAAAAGAGTTACTAAAAAAATGAATAAATTCTTTGCTTACATAAGACAAATACTTGTTTTTAGGCCACATCAAGGCTAGGTTCCAAGGGATTCCGGGATTCACAATAGAAATGGTTCTAATACGGCTTGATTCAAGTTTTTGGCAGAGGGCTTCCGGAAAAATGGACACGCCCAGCCTGTTTGCAACCATTTCACCAATAAAATCCCATTGTGAGCTTTCAAAGGAAATGGTGGGCTCAAAACCAGCCTGTATACAAGTTTTAAAAATTAGGTCGTGTAGCGCAAATTCTTCTCTCAGAAGGATAAAGTGTTCATCTTTCAATTCAAAAAGCGAAACTTGGTTAGAGTTCGCCAATCGGTGTTCGGGATAAACAATTAGCTTTAATTCACTAGATGCAAAAGGGTACACTTCAAACAAATCTTCATCAACAGGTAAAAGGGAAATCCCAACATCCACGCTTCCTTCTTCTGCAAACTTTTCTATTATTTTGGCTCCTTCCTCAACCAGTTCAATTTCAATATTCGGATACAGCAATTGAAAGTCACTTACTAACTTCGGAAAAAAAAGCGAACCTATGACAGGGGGAATCCCTATTTTAATACTTCCTTTTTTAATTTTCATAACATCTGAAAGTTCAGAGGAAAGGTTTTGAATAAGTTTCATAATCTCCTGTGCCTGTACAATAACAACTTTACCCGCATCAGTGAGCTGCATTTTTTTTGTCGTACGGTCAAACAAGATGGCACCTAACTCATCTTCAAGATTTTTAACCATTTTACTTAGACTGGGCTGGCTAACTCTTAGCTGTTCAGCCGCTTTCGAAAAACTCATTTGTTTTGAAACCTCTATAAAATAACTAAGTTGACGAATATCCATTAAAATCACCTCTTTTTTATTTATAACTATTTAGAATGATTTTTATTCTTTTTATATATTTTACTAATAAATAGTAGGGTAATACTATTAATACGGTAGAAAAAGTAGAAATTCACTTTTCTAGTTGTAAATACAACAAGTTTTGGGAGGAATTATGATGACAGAAAATACACAAAGAACTGTTATCGTGACAGGGGCAGCACGGGGTATTGGCTTTGCCATTGCAGAAGCCTTTATTAAAAATGGGGATTATGTTGTGATGGGCGATTTGAATTTAGAACAGGCTGTCGAAAGTGCAAAAAGTTTAGGTGATCATGCTAAAGGTGATCAGTTGAATGTTGCTGACGAAGAATCTGTAAAACATTTTATTGATCAAGTCATTTCCGATAGAGGAACCATCCATGTTTTAGTAAATAACGCTGGATTACAGCACATTGATAAGGTGGAGGATTTTCCAGTTGACAAGTGGAACCAAATGATCAATGTCATGTTAACTGGACCTTTCCTATTAACGAAGTACGTTGTTCCTTTCATGAAGAAGCAGCAATACGGAAGAATTATTAATATCTCCTCTGTTCAAGGTAAGCTTGCTTCTCCATTCAAATCAGCTTATGTTTCTGCAAAGCATGGAGTGGTAGGACTTACTCGTACAGTAGCCATTGAAACGGCAAACGATGGAATAACGGTTAATGCTATTATGCCAGGTGTGGTAAAAACAGAATTAGTTATGAAGCAACTTGCCGGATTAGCTAAGGAAGATGGAATCACCGAACAGGAAGCCCTTTATAAACATCTTTTAAACAGACAGCATTTAAAACGGTTTGTTGAATCATCTGAGATTGGGGCTGCGGCTATTTACCTTGCCTCTGACGATGCAGCAGCAGTGACTGGGGAAGCCATTAGCGTTTCAGGTGGTATGTAGTTAAGAAAGAGAGGAATAACACCGATGAATTTATTTAAAATCATTTTACAAATTGTTTTGCTCGCATTCCTTTTCTCAGTTGGTAATCTGATAACGAAATATCTTCATATTCCGATTCCAGGAAGTATAGTGGGACTAGTTATTTTATTTCTGCTGCTTCAATTTAAGGTAATAAAAGTTGAATGGATTGAAAAAGGGGCTTCATGGCTGCTTGCTGAGTTGCTCCTATTCTTTATACCTGCTGCAGCAGGAGTTATTAACTACCAGCAAGCAATTGGTCCGAAATTGGGCAAGCTCCTTGTAGTGATTTTTTTAAGTACGCTTACCGTAATGGCGTTTACTGGACTTACTGCTCAGTTTATAGCGAAACGGAGAAAGGGTGGTTCTTCTGGGAATTTTTCTGAAAATCATTAGTATTATCATTACTTACTTCGTATATTGGGTTAGTAAGAAATCCTATGCCCGTTGGAAATTGATAGTACTTAATCCTATTCTAATTAGTCCAATTGTTATTATTTTATTATTGGTTTTGTCTCATACTTCCTACAATGACTATAATAGCGGAGCAAAATGGTTAAGTTATTTATTGGGGCCG
>JAUZPL010000207.1 GCA_030705955.1 Bacillota bacterium
ATTATGGTGTAACTCATAGACCAAAGGCTTTTCTGTAGGAAAAATGAGAATTCGCTTCAAACCTAGTTTTCTTGAGAATTCGTACCCCTCACGTTTCCACTTTCGAAATTTCAGGTACAGAGTAAAAATCATCCCAAAACAAATTAAATAAGCTGTTTCAATTAAATAAATGATCATTTGTTGGTTTAGTGGGATTTGGTTTTTAGCCAACCATGCAATACAGCAAAAAAGGAATAAACTAATCACGGTTATTTGTGTTCTTCTCTCCCATTTATGAAGGACAATACTTTTCATGAATTGATCACCCCAATTTCCTCTAATACTTGTTGTGACTGTAAAAGAATATTTTTAAAACGTAAAAAATCCATGATGTTTTCTTTCCTTACGGCCGCAGTTAGTATGACTCTAAATTGATTGCTATCGTAAGTTAAACTAAGAAACTTGTAATACTTATAATTTTTGGAAAGCAAATCTAATAATTCTTGGAAAGTTTTAAAATCGTTGCACTTATAACTATTTTTCATTTCTACCAATGTGATGGTGCCATGATTTTGCTTTAAGCAGTAGCTTCCTTTCCAACCCTTTAATAGTTCAAATAATTCATTGGGTTCAATAATATTCTTACTCATACTATCCCCCTCAACTAACTACATATAAGATACTTACTGCGACCCCAAAACAAATAGCCACCGCCCCTGGGAAGTTCTCTAGGGCAGTTTCTTGACTTAAAGGAGTTTTTATTATGAATGATTTCAGATCATACCATTGATTTAAAATGACCCATTTAAAGCCTAATTTTTTGACTAACTTAAAATAGGAAAGTAGGAAGATAAAAAGAATATAACCTACAAATAAAACCAGTGTGGTAATGTAAGGTGAATAAAAAGAGATACTCCCTACCCATATTATTGAAACGATACACATTTTCGTATCTCCTGCTGATGATACTCTTAAGGTTTCTAACAAAAGACCAAAAGCTAATGAAATGAGGAGTAGAAAAATATAGCTTAGCCAATCTTTATGATTGTAAAAAAAATAAGCACTCCCTATTATCAAGAAAAGAAGGTGCCATTTATTTTTGGTTATTCGATATTTTGTATCTGTAAAAATATTGACTGAATGATAAAGAAGTAAGGAGAGAATAGGAACTATCACCTAAGCTTTCCTCCTAAAAAAACCTTTTCTTTTTTTTACTCCTTCGAACAAATTCGGAGCAATTTCATCAGCCCATTCCACCAATTGGCGGGCATATTTTGAATTCAATTTGTCTACAAGTGGGAAAATCTGTTGACCAGCCCATTCTTGCATTTTCGGCTCAAAAGCGACCTCTATCACATCTGTAATGGTGGTGGTTCTGGTATATTTTGTATTAATATCTTTTTGTTTTTTCATTACTCGATTCACCATTAACGTTGAGTTAGAGGTATCAATTCTTTGCTCTCTTAAATGTTTCATACCGCGATAAATATTAGTGAGGGATACATTACTTTGATCACTCACCATCAATATTTTGGTTGCTTGTCGATAAGCTTCCAAGGTTAGTTCGCTAAAATGAGGAGCTGCATCGACAATGACAATGTCAAAGTGCTTCATACTTTCTAAAATAACCTGTGCTAATTTACTCGAATCAGCCAACTTATCCTCTCTAGCATTACGAATCGAAGGCAAGACTTTTAAACCATTTTTTGTTTCCATTAGCATGTTATTCGCATAATCAGGGCTTAATGGTCTTTGAATATCAAGCCAACTTGTAAGACATCTATCATCATTAATTCCTAACATGGTTGCTACATCTCCATGTGGGGTATCAAAGTCTAACAGTACTGTTTTATACCCACTTTCATGATAGTAAAGAGCAAGGTTCACAGCAGCCGTTGTCTTTCCAGTCCCTCCCTTGCCCGAACTACCAACCACAATCAGCTTTTGATGATTTCTGTTCTTTAGTTCTTGTTTCATTCTTAATTTAATAGGCTGCTTAAAAGCAGGTGGATTCACTTCTTTTAAATTAAATTGCATCAGAAAATCATCCTTTCATATTTGTAACGTTATATGAATATTTCATAGGTAGTTTCTCACTTGGCATATGATTACTTGACTTTAAATAAAAATTCATCATAACTAGTAAAATTACAAATAATGCAACTCCAATTGCGAACCACATTGAAAAATTAATTGGTAATTGAAAGTAACCTTTCTCATTTTTCAAATACTTCATTTTCTTAACACCTTTCTTTTTATTTATTGGAATAATGAAACCTTTCCTACCGCATGAACAATCCGGCTTTTTAATTTCTCAAATGATTTATCAAATAAACGAGCTTTTATTCCGTATAACGGTAAGCCTTGAAGTACAGCTTGAACATTTTCACTAAAGTACGGAATGTTGATAAAAGTTTGGATTGGGAAATCCTCGGCATCTATTCCCTTTTCCCATCCGTTTCCGATAAAAATACAATTCTCTTCCCCAATATATTGAATCGCTTTATTTAAAAAAGTTCTCTTTTGGGTTTGTTGAGAAAATAAATGATTAGGATCTGGCCGGGTTACTACCCAAAATTCATCACAATGTTTAATCACTTCTTCCGCTAAAGGGTTGTCCCAATTAGAAGAAAGGTCCACAAATAAATAAGGAACTTGTTTAGCAGCATGTATCATTCCTTGAATATTGTCGGTAGTTAAATCCTCGATTTTATCTTTCGGATGAAAAGGAATGATATAAGTGTTATCTATTTGAATTTTTGCTGATTGATTAATCGATCCGTTTCTCATGATTTGACTACACCATGAGTCAAAGTTTTGTAATTGAACTCCTTCCCTTCTGGACATTTCATACCAAATAGCTGATTTAATTGATGTTTCCAGCACCCCTGATATAAGGTTTAAATCCGATAGGAAACAAGTAAAATTGTGTATTAAAAAGGTGGAACCAGCTCCCCCATGCAATGAGCCAACTGCAATCGTTTTCGGTTGTAACATTTTGGTTTGCTTTTGTGGGAATGAAAAAGATGGTACTTTTAAATCAATGAATATTTTTTTCTTTTTTGTAACTCTACTTAACTCTTCATCCTCAATTTTTTCCTTACTAGCCTTCGGTTTTGGAATAGAAGGCATTGAAAAAGAAGGCATTTTAAAATTAAATCGTTTTTCTTTTGGTTCTTTTACTTCCTCTAATTCTTGGTTAGGATTGGATTTCTCAAACTCTTCTTTTATCTGAATATCCTCGATTCTACTTTCCCTTTCATCTTTGTATTCACCAATTAATTCCTGTACATCAGCAAGTGTTTTCGGCTGATGAAACCACGACAAAATATCCTCCACTGTCATTTCATCTGAAAAATATAAATCAACTATTCCTAGTTGAACTAATTTAGAGATGAAAACTTTATCCTGTTCTACTATTTTTGGAAAAATAACG
>JAUZPL010000208.1 GCA_030705955.1 Bacillota bacterium
ATTATTGCCCTATTAATTTTATTAATCCCTGGTTTCTTGGCTGCTCTTGGAATCAAATTAATGCGTGATATGACTTTTGGAATTTTGCAAAAACCATTTCCTTTCCTGTGGCTGCAATTTCTCATTGGTGGTCTCTTTTTTATTTGTGGTCTTGGCTTTGTAGCCGGATTTATTTTTCATCGTGATCGAAAAAGAAATAAGGTTCAAAATAAATTTTTATCAAAAAAATAAGAGGCCACGTCACGGCCTCTTATTTTTTTTGGGCTTTAATTGTTACTGCTTTAAAAGGATCATCCGTTATAAATGCTGTACAATTAAGTTCAAATAGACGTTTCATGTCAGAATCTTTATTAACTGTGTAAGGTCTAACAGCAATTCCATTTTGCAAGGCACTTTTGATTACTTCATCTGCTAATGATGTATATTTGGGATGAATCCCTCTTGAACAAATTGATTGAGCATAAATCCAAGGCATGTATAAACCTGCTCCATATAATGGAGCAGTTTCGATGTCCGGTGCAAGCCGGTAGCAGTAAACAATACTATAATGATTAAATGATGAAAATATTATTCGTTCAGACAGGCCATTTATTCTTATAAGCTGGATTATTTTTTCTTCCATACTTTCATATGGAAATACTCCATTTTTCAGTTCAATATTACATTTCAATTTGTTTGTCTGCATCCATTCAAAAACTTCAGTTAAAGAAGGAATAGGATCCTTTTTTATCCCCATTTTATTTGCATTTAGTTTTCGAATTTCTTTAAATGTAAAGTCCTTTACATATCCAGTTCCACTTGTAGTTCTATCCACCTTTTCATCATGAATGACAACTACTTCACCATCCTTTGTTAATTGAACATCAAGTTCAATTCCATCAGCTAAAGCCTTTTCAGCCTCAATAAATGAAGTCATCGTGTTTTCAGCAAATGCAGCAGAATAACCCCGGTGAGCAAATATTTGTGTCATTTTTCTCACATCCTTTAAAAAATATATGGAGGTAATTATGAAACCATTTCATGTCCTTAGCCAAATTAGCTATTAAGCTTTCCGAAAAACTAAAGATACCTATTGAACAAATTATGCACATGCCTCAACATATTCTTATGCAAAAAATTGATAGAAATTGAGAAAAGTGAAAAGAAGGAAACTAATCCAGTTTTCATTTCAAAGCAGCCACCAAAAACGGCTGTTATTAATTTTATGTATAAATGGTTTTAGATAATAAATTTATATCATATTTTTAAAATAAAAGGGACATAGAGGAGGAGAGGAAATGAATCGGAATGACTTTTCTAACAGTTCACACAGTTTTAACCAAGAACGACACCCATATGATACTCCCTTTTCTTTCCCTCCGCAAAACATAAAAGTTTTAGTTGAAATTGCAAATTCAACATTCGATTTCAACTTGAACAAGAAAATCAAAATGAGCTCTAATGTTCAAAAAATACAGGATATTGCTTGGAGAACATCCCCTATTTATTATCAAATTAATGTAAATGCAAATAAGCTATGGGTTTCTAGCGAGCTAGTTGCCCAAATTACCTATACAAAAGGTAAATATTCAAAAGTTTACATTCAAACCATTCAATTCCCATGGAAGAAAACATGTAATATACAATTTATATACCCACCTATGCTTCCACTAAGCAATGAGAAAAAACATTATGAATTTGCGCAACAACATTCTAACGATGAATCTATCGAACATTATGAACAAGTTATTTATAATAATGAAAATCCTATCTTAGATATCATTTCAACTAAAGTTGTTACATCTAAAGAAATAAAAACAATTAATCATTTTCCCTTTCTTTTTTTAAATATTAACTGTGAGATTTTTTACCGTCTCTTTCAATACCAAGTATTAAAAAATAATGAATCATCCTAAATAAAGGCTTTTAGACTAAGCTGTTCGTCCAAACATAGAGATTCTATGGTCATATACTGGAAAGGAAAACAAACAGAAAGGGAGATCATAGAATGTCTAGTTCATACCATCATCAAAAAGATGGGGAATGCATTCCCCAAGCAAGGGTTGTTTCGACATCCGTTCAACAAGAAGTAACTAATACACCCCTTACTCCCCAGGTAATAAATGCATTTCCTTATATTAAAGTTCCAGTAGTATTGGGAGAAACAACCGTTCAAATTGACCTTGATTCTACAATTACATTTCCAGAACCTGTTTTAGAGATAAAACAAATTAAAAAGAACCTCAAATTAGTCCAATGTCGTTTATTATTACCAACCAACAAACTATTCCTCAAAGGGTTTGTTCGAAAAAATATTCAGTATGCTACCCCCAATTCAGGAGGGCGCGATTTCGTTTCCTCAAAGATCCATTCTTTAACTGTAGATGTTCCATTTCAAGTTGTCACAAGGTTAGATTTTTTGGGAAGTCCGGACTTTAAATCAAATCCTATGACCAGTGAATTTAAATATTTTAACGCATCTCCACTGCCAGTGGGATTTCCTTCAAAAGAAAAATTACTTTCTGGAGATTTTTCAGAACACAACCAAATTAGTGAAGAAGTTTTTAACGAACTTCCATTTTGCGAATTACTTTCTAGCAAATTTATAGAGTATGATGAAGCCCTTAATAGAAAAATGGGAAGTGTGTCGGGATTTGCTGGACAAATAAATGCTCCATTCGAAGAGGGAACCTTTACAGTATTAGAAGAAAAAATGGTCATCGAGGTCACATTAAAAGTACTTCAAAACCAACAAGTTCATATAAGAGAAAACGAAAAGAAAGCCAAGCATATTGAGAAAGATTACAACTTTGACGCTGACAATTTTTTTAAATAAGTTTTTTAACAAACCAGGAATATCACAGTAGTTATTCCTGGTCTCTTAATAAAGAAATTTAACACTAATATTTTCCGCTTACTTAAAAGTTATGTTCTAATTAACAACGAAAAATCCCAATAAATCAATGATTTATTGGGAAAGTAGGTAGAAGTTTATTTGTTTTATGAAAACTTTGAGCTAATCTTATTCCTTTTCGCTTCAAGACGCCATATGTTCAAGACGAAGCTTGTCAGCCACCATCGCAATAAATTCGCTATTTGTCGGTTTTGCTTTTGACATGCTGACGGTGTAGCCAAACAAGGAGGAAATGGAATCGATATTTCCACGACTCCAAGCGACTTCGATTGCGTGGCGAATCGCACGTTCGACACGGCTTGCAGTTGTATTATATTTTTTTGCGATGTCGGGATAGAGAACTTTCGTAATAGAACCGAGCAATTCAATATCGTTATAGACCATGGAAATAGCTTCCCTTAAGTACAAATAACCTTTGATATGTGCTGGAACACCAATTTCGTGGATGATACTTGTAATACTTGCATCAAGATTTTTTGGCTTTTG
>JAUZPL010000209.1 GCA_030705955.1 Bacillota bacterium
CACTTTATTTCTACCATTGTCTTTTGTGGTTGGTCTGTATGGGATGAATTTAAAAGGGATTCCCGAATATAATTGGAGTTTTGTGTACGCCTACGTATGGGGGGTTATGATTGTTTTAATTTTGACCATGGTGTTTTACTTTAAGAAAAAAAAATGGCTTTAAGCATCATCTTATTTTATTAACGTTTCCTTAATCCTATATGGATACAATGGATTCATGAAAATCCTTTCATATATATTTACGATTGTTAGATAAAAAAGCGCTCAAACTTTGAGCCTAGTGCAAAAAGGATAATTTAATTTATGTTACACAACATGTATGGAGCAAAAAAGGGTAGACACCGCTGAAAGTAGTGACTAACCCTTTTTTAAGTAAAATATTGACTTTTGCAGTGCCCTCAACTATTAGCACTTCTTTATTTTACTAACCTCACCCGATAGTTTAAGTGCAATATTTCACAAACTTTTGATTAAATTATGGTTTCATTGCATCAATAATTAGAGAAGGAAAAACAAGCTTATCACCTTGACTTCGAGGGTCATACTTCTTGGAACGAAAAATCACACCATCTACTCCATCCCAATAATTCTGATGAAAGTCCCCTTTCTCATCGCAGTATTCAAGCAATTTAACTTCATATCCAGCACTTTTAAACAATTTAGTCAAAGTTTTATAATTGTGGACGATTTTATGACTAGCTGCTGGGTGGTCTTTTGCACCAGGTCCCCCGACCTGTACAATAGTTTGATAGGTTTCATCTGGAAAATAACCATCTGGTACTGCACACCGAATATAGCCAGAAGGCTTTAGATATCTAAAACACATTTTCGCTGCCTCTATACCTTCTTCATAGGTAAGATGTTCCCATACGTGTTCAGCAAGAATAGCTGTTATTGAACTTTTATCATATCCGTTTTGCCAAGTATTTTCGTCTAATAAATTTAATTCTTCTTCCTGTGTATGTAGCCAACCTGGATTATTATTATATTCCCCAGCACCAATAACCAGCTTAATTACATTCTTTTTTATATCCAAGGGTTTCACCTCTTAAGAGTAATTCATTACTATTTTCTTTCTACTTCATCTATTTTCCTTCTTCAACAATTCTGTATCGTTAGTGAAACAAGATTAGCTGCCTCAATGACAGCTTCAATCTTAAACTCTTGCCCCCGTTAGCTTAAGTACATTCCTTCACAAAAGGATTATATTCCAAAGTGTATCATGTATTTATTTTCTTCTTTAGCCTGGAGAATTTTCGAAGCTAACTCATTAATTTCAGCAGATTTTTTATATAATGTTGAAGATGTAACCAAATCAAAGAACATTGATAAGGATTCAGGTGGAATGATTGTAATTCCCCAGTAAGCTAACCCAAACTCTGGTCGTTCAAGCGAATGAAAGTAGGTTCTCATAATAGATAAATCCTTATTTAAATCAAGAATTATATCATCATCAACAGAAATACAATTAAATTTTTGTGGATTATGACCAATAATTTTTTTCGCATTTTCGATATTATCAATTATTCCAAATTCATGAACAGGCATTATTATCAACCTCCTGATGCATATTATTATTCTTAGTGTAATAATCTTCCCCTTTAGTTCAAAAAAGGAATGGTGCCTTTGGTAAATAAAATTCATCCGTTCAGCAATGCTCTTACTTAATCTTCTGTACCTTTATTAAGAACCCAAGGAATATAAGCTTCAAAGCTTAACTGTAGGGCTGGGTTTGGGAATCCTTGTGGTACAAACTCTAAATCCTCAGAAAATCCAACTTTGAAATTATCTATTTCGTAAGTATTCTTTTCATTAAAGTTACTGAACGTACACAATTCCCCTTCTAACACCCTTCCAACTAGAAAATACTCCCCTAAATATAAAAGTGTGTCATCGTCATCTGTAGGGAATTCAGAAAGATGTGCAGGTATTGCGAGATTAATCCCCAGTATGTTAAGCATATCGGATACAGAAGTGTTTAAATGTTTGCAAGCTTTAACATAATTTGTGCAGTACACGCAATGACAAACCTCTATATCTTTGTTGTAAAATTCTCTTGTCTTATCGATGTCAACTTCCAATAACCATTTGTATATTCTAACCTGCTTCAGCATTATCCTACCCTCTTCAAAATCTTCATTTTTTCTCTTCTTAATAAATAAATTTCGGCACACGATTTAACAATCCTTCTTGAGCTGCAGTTACTTCAATAAGAAAAAGCATTACCTTTGTTCCAGTAATGCCCCCGTTAGCTTAATAAGGAATCTATAATAATTTAATATAATTTTTTCAAATTACTTTTTTCTTCCCATACTTTCATCAAGTTTCCGTGATATTCCTTTGGCTTTTCGATTAAAAACCATTCAATGGAATGTGCATTTGTTGGCATCCATTTTTTCCGACGAATTCTTATCTTTTCCTGATTTGTATAATAAGGATAAATAACTGTGGCTTTCGTACCTCTGAAACCCTTGTAATACTTAATGCTTTCAATCTCATTCCAATAGACCTTATTACCTTTCAAATCAATTACAATTCCTTCGTCATCCAAATAAAATCCCTTACCTTGTTTTCTTTTTTTCCAAAGGTAAATACCGTAACCAATAAAAATAAATGGTGGGAAAATTAATCCAATGATTGAGAATGAAGATTCTTGTAGAAAAGCCAAAATACCTAACAGGAACCATAATAATCCAAAGCTGATAAAACCTAATATTGGTAGTAGGGAAATTCTATATAGTTTAAGTTGTTCCAAGTATAAGCAACGCCTTTTTATTCAAATTTATTTTTATTTTATCAGTTGTTCTTGTTAAACTAAACTGTAACGTTAGCACAAGAAGATAGGTTACAGTTGAACATTTTCAAAATGTTCAACTATTGGAAATGGGTCATAGAAATGGTGTAATAACTTTTTCCATTCTTGATACTCGTTTGACTCTCTAAATCCAACTGTATGGTCTTCTAATGATTCCCACTTCACCAGTAGTAGATATTTTCCCCTATCTTTGATGCAACGCTGCAATTCGTGAGATATGTAGCCTTTCATTGAGGAAATGATTTTTGTGGCATTACGAAATGCTTGTTCATATTCCTCTTCTTTTCCTTGCTTAATCTGAAGCATAGCAGCTTCTAATATCATAAAATCTCCTCCTTGTTACAAGTATATCATTTACAAATTTTCTTTTAATTCTTATTAAAGTAAACTGACCCGTTTGTTCAATAAGGAACTCAACAGGTGGATAATCCTTCCTACTAAACGCTCCCGTTAAAATAATAACTAAATTTACTTCTACTGATACTATTCTATTCCGTATGCAATTTCTTCCTTCTTCTCCGTTATACCG